>CAYVGD010000040.1:0-14017 GCA_964450095.1 uncultured Polaromonas sp. | reverse complement strand
CTTACGCTGGATGCGCCATCGGCGAAGGGTTCATGCAGCAGGGCAAGCACGCCCTGGTCATCTACGACGACCTGACACGCCACGCCGACGCATACCGCGAGATCAGCCTTCTCCTGCGCCGCCCGCCGGGGCGTGAAGCCTACCCGGGCGACGTGTTCTACCTGCACAGCCGCCTGCTGGAGCGCGCAGCCCGCGTCAACGCCGAGTACGTCGAAGCCTTCACCAAGGGTGAAGTCAAGGGCAAGACCGGCTCGCTCACCGCGCTGCCCATCATCGAGACGCAGGCCGGCGACGTGTCCGCTTTCGTTCCGACCAACGTGATCTCCATCACCGACGGCCAGATCTTCCTGGAAACCAGCCTCTTCAACGCCGGTATCCGCCCCGCCATCAACGCCGGTATCTCCGTGTCCCGCGTGGGCGGCGCTGCCCAGACCAAGCTGGTCAAGAGCCTGTCGGGCGGTATCCGTACCGACCTCGCCCAGTACCGCGAACTGGCTGCGTTCGCGCAGTTCGCCTCCGACCTGGACGAAGCCACCCGCAAGCAGCTCGACCGTGGCGCCCGCGTGACCGAGCTGCTCAAGCAGCCCCAGTACAGCCCCCTGCCCATCAGCCTGATGGGTGCCACGCTGTTCGCGGTGAACAAGGGCTTCATGGACGACATCGACGTCAAGAAGGTCCTGGCCTTTGAAGCCGGTCTGCACAGCCACCTCAAGGACAAGAAGGCCGACCTGCTGTCCAAGCTGGAAGCCAGCAAGGCCATGGACAAGGATGCCGAGGCCGAGCTGACCGCCGCCATCACCGAGTTCAAGAAGTCCTTCGCCTGAGCCCCGGCTCGTTTGAAGCTTAGAACCCTCTAGGAACTCATATGGCAGCAGGCAAGGAAATCCGCGGCAAGATCAAATCGGTGGAAAACACCAAGAAGATCACCAAGGCCATGGAAATGGTGGCCGCGTCCAAGATGCGCAAGGCGCAGGACCGGATGCGTGCCGCTCGCCCCTACAGCGACAAGGTCCGCAACATCGCGGCCAACCTGAGCCAGGCGCATCCCGAGTACACGCACCCGTTCATGCAGTCCAACGACGCCAAGGCCACCGGCTTCATCGTCGTGACCACGGACAAGGGCCTGTGCGGTGGCATGAACACCAACGTGCTTCGTTCGGTGACGGCCAAGCTGCGCGAGGTGCAGAACGCCGGCCACCAGGTGCAGGCGGTTGCCATCGGCAACAAGGGGCTGGGCTTCCTCAACCGCGTCGGCGCGCCGGTGGTCTCCCACCTCACGCAGATGGGTGACCAGCCGCACCTCGAAAAGCTCATCGGCCCGGTCAAGGTGCTGCTCGACGCGTACGCCGAGGGCAAGATCAACGCGGTGTACCTGTGCTACACCAAGTTCATCAACACCATGCGGCAGGAATCTGTGGTCGAGCAGCTGCTGCCGCTGGCCAAGCTGCAGGCTGACAAGGGCCAGCACGACTGGGACTACATCTACGAGCCCGACGCTCAGACCGTCATCGACGACCTGCTGGTGCGCTACGTGGAAGCGCTGGTCTACCAAGCCGTGGCCGAGAACATGGCGTCCGAGCAGTCCGCGCGCATGGTGGCCATGAAGGCCGCCACCGACAACGCCGGCAACGTGATCGCGGAGCTCAAGCTCGTCTACAACAAAACCCGCCAGGCGGCGATCACCAAAGAGCTTTCGGAGATCGTGGCCGGTGCGGCCGCCGTCTAACGCCCGCAGGCCGACGTCGAAGCAATATTTAGAGAACGGAAAAGGATTCAATCATGGCTCAAGCCCAAGGCAAGATTGTTCAGTGTATTGGCGCTGTGGTGGACGTCGAGTTCCCGCGCGACCAGATGCCCAGCGTCTACGACGCCCTCAAGATGGATGGCTCGACGCTGACGCTCGAGGTGCAGCAGCAGCTCGGTGACGGCGTGGTCCGCACCATTGCCCTGGGCTCTTCCGACGGCCTGCGCCGCGGCAACGTGGTCTACAACACCAACGCCCCCATCACCGTGCCCGTGGGCAAGGCCACCCTGGGCCGCATCATGGACGTGCTGGGCGCGCCCATCGACGAGCGCGGCCCCGTGGACCAGACGCAGACCGCGTCCATCCACCGCAAGGCCCCGGCCTATGACGAGCTGTCGCCTTCCACTGAGCTGCTGGAAACCGGCATCAAGGTGATCGACCTGGTCTGCCCGTTCGCCAAGGGCGGCAAGGTCGGCCTGTTCGGCGGCGCCGGCGTGGGCAAGACCGTGAACATGATGGAGCTGATCAACAACATCGCCAAGGCCCACTCGGGTCTGTCGGTGTTCGCCGGCGTGGGTGAGCGCACCCGCGAAGGCAACGACTTCTATCACGAGATGGCCGACTCCGGCGTCGTGAAGCTGGACGACCTGGCCGAGTCGAAAGTGGCCATGGTGTACGGCCAGATGAACGAGCCCCCGGGCAACCGCCTGCGCGTGGCCCTGACCGGCCTGACCATCGCCGAGTCTTTCCGCGACGAAGGCCGCGACGTGCTGTTCTTCGTGGACAACATCTACCGCTACACCCTGGCCGGCACCGAAGTGTCCGCCCTGCTGGGCCGCATGCCTTCCGCCGTGGGCTACCAGCCGACGCTGGCCGAGGAAATGGGCCGCCTGCAGGAGCGCATCACCTCCACCAAGGTCGGCTCGATCACCTCGATCCAGGCCGTGTACGTGCCTGCCGACGACCTGACCGACCCCTCGCCTGCCACCACGTTCGCCCACCTGGACTCCACCGTGGTGCTCTCGCGTGACATCGCCTCGCTGGGCATCTACCCCGCGGTGGACCCGCTGGACTCCACCAGCCGCCAGTTGGACCCGCACGTCGTGGGTGAGGAGCACTACAGCGTGGCCCGCGCCGTGCAGGGCACGCTGCAGCGCTACAAGGAACTGCGCGACATCATCGCGATCCTGGGCATGGACGAGCTGGCCCCTGAAGACAAGCTGGCCGTGGCCCGCGCCCGCAAGATCCAGCGTTTCCTCTCGCAGCCCTTCCACGTTGCCGAGGTGTTCACCGGTTCGCCCGGCAAGTACGTGAGCCTGGCCGAAACCATCCGCGGCTTCAAGATGATCGTCAACGGCGAGTGCGACCACCTGCCCGAGCAGGCCTTCTACATGGTCGGCACCATCGACGAGGCTTTCGAAAAAGCCAAGAAAGTCTAAGGAGCTGCCATGAGCACCATCCTCGTGGATGTGGTCAGCGCCGAAGAGTCCATCTTTTCGGGCGAGGCCAAGTTTGTGGCCCTGCCGGGCGAGGCGGGTGAGCTGGGCATCTATCCCCGCCACACCCCGCTGATCACCCGCATCCGCCCCGGTGCCGTGCGCATCGAGCGACCGGACGGCTCGGAAGAGTTCGTCTTCGTTGCCGGTGGCGTGCTCGAGGTCCAGCCCGACCGCGTGACCGTGCTCAGCGACACGGCCATCCGCGGCAAGGACCTGGACGAAGCCAAGGCCACCGAGGCCCGCAAGGCGGCCGAGGAAGCGGTCAAGAACGCCAAGAGCGACATCGATCTGGCCAAGGCCCAATCGGAGCTCGCCGTCATGGCGGCCCAGATCGCGGCGCTGCGCAAGTACCGCCAAAAGCGCTGAGCCCAAGCCAGCGCCTTCCCTGAAGAACCGGCCCCTGCGGCCGGTTTTTCTTTGCCTGTGGGGTGGGCGGTGTGCACCCCCGAGCCCACTTTGCGCGCAGGTGACGGTCCCTGCGCCTTCGTTCGCGTTCAACGCAGCAGTGGCGCATCCGGCAGCTCGTTCGGCCCCTCGGCGGCCAGCCCGGCCTCTTCCAGCAGGCGGCGCGCGCGGTCCAGCGCCTCCGGCAGCCCCTGGGCCTGCCGGCCGGCTCGAAAGGCCTCGGCCAGCGCCCGGGCCAAAGCCTGCCATTCTTCGGCCGGGATGCGGCCAAGCCCCCGGTCCGCCACGACCTCGATGGCGTGCTCGGCCAGCAACACGTAGATCAAGAGCCCGCTGTTGTGCTCGGTGTCCCAGACCCGCATTTCGCTGAACACGTCCAGCGCGCGCTGGCGCACCACCGCAGCCTGTGCGTCGCCCCGCAGCAGCTGCCAGGCCAGGCCCCAGGGCAGGGAGGCTTCCACGCACAGCCGCAACTCGGCGCCGTGGCGGCGCTCTCCTTGCGCGATGCGCTCGGCCAGGGACTGCGCCAGCGCTGCCGGAACGGCGCGACGGGCGTCGTCCTCGTCCATCCAGAAATGCCTGAGGAACTGCACGCAGCGCTGCCACAGGCCCGGCGCCGCCACCCCGGGCGGCGGTGATGGTGGGCCGGAAGCCACGCCCATGCCTTCGTCCTTCACCAGCGCCCGGAGGCGCCGCCGCCGCCGAAGTCGCCACCGCCGCCACTGCGAAAGCCGCCGCCACCGGGAGCGCCGCCCCAACCCCCGCCGCCCCAGCTGCTCCCCCAGCTGCCCGCGCCCGTGTGGCCCCAGCGCCCCCGGTGCCCCAGGCCACCGCCCGGCCCCCAGCGCGGGCCGCGCGGCAGCACCGCCGAGGCCAGTGCGAACACCCCGAACACCAGCGCAGCCCCGGCCGACACCAGCAGGCCGGCCCCCAGCCACCAGGCGAGCCCGCCGGCGGCCGAACCGGTGAGCAGCGCCGCTCGCTTGCGCCCCATCAGCGCCGAAAGCAGCCGGGCCGCCATGGGCACCACCACGAAAAGGAACACCAGCAAACCCTGCCCACCCTGCAGGGGGCGAGGCTCTGCCTCCGGTGCCGCCAGTCCTTCGCCGCGGATCAGGGCCATCAGTTGCACCAGGCCTGCGTCCAGGCCACCCGCCAGGTCGCCGTCGCGAAGGCGCGGCGCGATGCTGCCTTCGATGACGCGCCGCGCCGCCAGGTCGGGCACCGCGCCCTCGAGGGCCTTGGCCGGTGCGATGCGCAGTGTGCGGTCCTGTGTGGCCACCACCAGCAGCAGGCCGTCACCGACCTGTCTGCGCCCGATCTTCCAGAGGTCGCCCACGCGCTGGGTGTAACTGGCGATGTCCTCCGGCTGGGTGGTGGGTACCAGCAGCACGGCGATCTGCGTGCCCTGCGCGGCCTCGAAGGCGGCCAGCCGCGCCTCCAGGCGGGCCCGGTCGCCGGGCGAGAGGGCGCCGCTGGCATCCACCACCCGGCCCGACAGCGCCGGGATGGGCTGTAACCCCTGCACCTGAGCCTGGGCCTGGGCCGCCACGCCTGCCGAAGCCAGACAAAGCACGGCCAGCCCCCTGGCCGACCAGCCGCACCAGCCGCACCGGCCGAACAAGCCGAACAAGCCGAACAAGCTGAACAAACTGAACAAGCTGAACAAGCTGAACGGGCCGAACAAGCCAGTCGGGCCGAACAAGCGGGACCAGCCCAACGAGCCCAACGAGCCGCGCTGTCCAACCCCGTGGTACGGGCCAGTCCGGGCCAACTGAAGGAACTCCCTGAGTCCGCCGAGCCAGCCACCCCCTCCATGCTGCGCCCAGGCCCGTTGCAGCCTGCCGATCCACCGGCCGCCCGGGCAAGGCCCTGCATTGCCGGCCTGCAGGCTCTGGCATGCGGCGCCCAGAGCGTGCGTTTTCACTTGCGCGGGCTGCCGAAGTCCACGGCCGGCGGCTGGCGGATCTGGGCTTCGTCGGCCACCGTCAGGTTGGGCTTGGTGCGGTAGCCGAAGGCCATGGCCGTGAGGTTGGTGGGGAAGCTGCGCGCCAGCACGTTGTACTGCTGCACCGCCTGGATGTAGCGGTTGCGTGCCACCGCGATGCGGTTTTCCGTGCCCTCGAGCTGTACCCGCAGGTCCTGGAAACCCTGGTTGGCCCGCAGGTTGGGGTAGCTCTCGCTCACGGCCAGCAGCCGCGACAGTGCCGAGCCCAGCTGCCCCTGCGCCTGCTGAAAACGCTGCAGGGCCTGCGGATCGTTGAGCGTCTCGGGTGTGACCTGCACCGATGTGGCCCGGGCGCGCGCCTCGATCACGCGCGTGAGCGTCTCCTGCTCAAAGCTGGCCTCGCCCTTGACCGTGGCCACCAGGTTGGGCACCAGGTCGGCGCGCCGCTGGTACTGGTTGAGCACCTCCGACCAGGCCGACTGCGTCTGCTCATCCAGGCGCTGGAAATCGTTGTAGCCGCAGCCGCCGAGCAGCGCACTGGACAACGCAGCCAGCAGCAAGGCCACCATGCGGCGCCAATGCGGCGCCTGCGCGCGGCGGGTCAGAGGCAGAAGATGCATGTGCGCTCTTTTCGCGGTGTGGACCCTGGCAAACTAACATGCGCAAATGCTGCGAAAAAAGCAGCCCCTTGCCGCATCCTCCTGTCGTCCAGCATGCCCCAGACCAAGACCCTGATCGCCAGCGCCGGCAGTGCCGACGATGTGGAAACCACCTTCTACGAGGCGCTGCGCAGCGGCGACCTCGACAAGCTCATGGCCTGCTGGGCCGACGAGGACGAGATCGTCTGCGTGCACCCGGGCGGCAGTCGCCTGGTGGGCATGGCGTCCATCCGGGCCAGTTTCGAGGCGCTTTTTGCCAACGGCGTCGTCCGAGCGCAGCCCGAGCGCATCCAGCGCGTGGAGTCCATGGGCGCCTGTCTGCACAGCCTGATAGAGCGGGTGGACATCCTCGGCCCCGAAGGCCCGGCCCAGGCCTACGTGATCGCCACCAACGTCTACCACAAGACCGTGCAAGGCTGGCGCATGGTGGCGCACCATGCCAGCCCCGGAACGCCCGCCGACGTGGACCATGGGTCCGGCCTGCAGCCCGTGCTTCACTGAAATGGGCCGCTCCCACGCCCGAGGTGAAGACCTCGGCAGCGGCCTGGACTACCGCGCGCCGGCCTGGCTGCCCGGCGGCAACCTGCAAACCATCTGGGCCGCGCTGCTGTCGCGCCGCGTCCAGGGCGCGCCGCCCGCCTGGCGGCGCGAACGCTGGACCACGCCCGATGGCGACTTCGTCGACGTCGACTGGCTGGACGAGGGCACCGACCCGGCCGCCTGCGCCCCGCTGGCGGGCACGCCCCTGCTGGTGCTTTTCCACGGCCTGGAGGGCTCATCCTCCAGCCACTATGCGCAGGCCTTTGCGTGCCTGGCCCGGCAGCGCAACTGGCGCTTTGCCGTGCCGCACTTTCGCGGCTGCTCCGGCGAAATCAATCTGGCTCCCCGGGCCTACCACTCGGGCGACCACAGCGAGATCGACTGGATGCTGCAGCGCTTCAAGGCCCGCCACCGCGGCCCGATGCTGGCCGCCGGTGTGTCGCTGGGCGGCAATGCGCTCATGCGCTGGGCCGGCGAGCAAGGGGAGCAGGCCCGGCGCACGGTGGAGGCCGTGGCCTCCATCTGTTCGCCCCTGGACCTGACCGCCGGCGGCCAGGCCATGGGCCGCGGCTTCAACCGCCTGATTTACACGCCCATGTTCCTCAAGACCATGGTGCCCAAGGCCCTGGCCAAGCTCGAGCAGCACCCGGGCCTGTTCGACCGCGCCACGCTCATGCGCGCCCGCGACCTCTATGCCTTCGACAACGTGTTCACCGCCCCGCTGCACGGTTTTGGCAGCACCGAAGCGTACTGGCGCGAGGCCTCGGCCAAGCCGCTGATGCGCCGCATCGCGCTGCCGGCGCTGGCGCTCAATGCGCTGAACGATCCCTTCATTCCCCACTGGAGCCTGCCGCGCCCCGACGAGGTCAGCCCCTACGTGACGCTGTGGCAACCTGCGCAGGGCGGTCACGTGGGCTTTCCGGCCACCGCAGGCGCCTGGCCGGCCACGCATGTGCTGGCCATGCCACAGGCCGTCACGGAATTCCTGGACTCGCACCTGCAGGCGCCGCAGGCCGAGCCCGAGCCGCAGGTGGTGCTGCCGCGCCTGGTGCGCGCCGCAAGCGCCTGAGCCGCGCAGCAGAGGAAGCCGCAGGGGCGGCCAGGCCGGGCGCAGGGCATCCCGGCGCAGAAGCCCTGGCCTGCAGGTGCCGTGCGGGCTGGCGCCACAATCGCAGTCTCACCGCTTGCGAGTCTCGCCTCTTTCGTGCCCCATGGATGACATCGTCAAGGCCGCCCTGGCCAAATGGCCCAACGTGCCCCACTGCTACGGCTGGCTGGGGCTGGACGCCCGCGGCCAGTGGTTCATGCGCGATGACCCCACCCAGGCCGCCGGCCCCTTTGCCGGCCCGGCGAGTTCGGCTGCAAGCCGCGGCTCGCTGCTCAGGCACGAGAAGCTGATCGAATTCATCCACCGCAACTACGAGGCCGACGCCGCCGGGCGCTGGTTCTTCCAGAACGGGCCGCAGCGGGTGTATGTCGAGCTGGAGGCCACGCCCCTCATCTGGCGCATTGAGCCCGACTTCTCGGCCATTGCCCACACGGGCGAGGCCGGGCGCATCCAGCGCTGCGTGATCGACGAGCACGGCCGGCTCTACCTTGACGCCGCGCAGGGCTTTGGCCTGGTGCACAGCCAGGACATGTTGCGCGCGGCCGAGGCCATCGAGCAAGGCCTGTGGGTCCCTGTGGAGGTGCCCACCCGCGAGCTTGCGCAGCGCTTTGGCTACGTGCGCAGCCCGGCCGCGCAGAAAGACGCGGCCACCTGAAGGCCTCGCTGCCGGGGCGCTGCGCCAAAGAAAAAGCCGGTCACGCAGACCGGCTTTTTTTGTGAGCCGCTGAAAGCGGCTGGGCCCGGACCGCTTACTTGGCGGCCGCCACCATGTATTCCACGGCGGCGCGGATGTCCGCCTCCGAAGCGGTGGCTGCGCCACCCTTGGCGGGCATCGCGCCCTTGCCTTTGATCACGCTGGCGGTCAGCGCGTCCACGCCGCCCTTGGCGCGTGCAGCCCAGGCGGCCTTGTCGCCGAACTTGGGTGCACCGGCGGCGCCGGAGATGTGGCAGGCTGCGCAAGCCTGCTTGTAGAGCGCTTCGCCGGCGCCGGCTTTCACGGCCACGGGCGCTGCGGCCTTGGCCGGCGCGGCAGAAGCCATCTGCATCGGGGCTGCAGGTGCAGCCGGGGCCGGTGCGGCGGCGGCCGCAGCGGGTGCGTCTGGCGCAGCCTGCGCTGCCGCAGGGGCTGCGGGCTCGCTGAACTTGCCGCCTGACTTGTTGGTCAGGTAGGCCACTGCGCGGCCGATTTCCACGTCGCTGAAATCGCCACCGCCCTGCGCGCCCATGGCGCCCTTGCCCTTGAGGGCCGACTGCCAGAGGTGGTCAAAGCCTTCCTTCAGGCGCGGACCCCAGGCACCGCCGTCACCGATCTTCGGAGCGCCTGCAGCGCCTGCGTTGTGGCAGGCCGCGCACTGCGCGTTGTAGACCTCTTCGCCCGACTTCAGCGGACGGTTGGCATCACGGATCTCGACCATGCCGATTTTCTGCAGGCGCTGCGCCACGGCCTTTTCCGAGTTGTCGCCGCCTGCGCCGGGCTTGTTGGCCGAGGCCACGAAGTAAACCAGGGCAATGATGGCAAAGACGGGGACGACGAAGGAATAGAACACCGTCCACAGCAGCTGCGTGGGCGTCTTGATGGGTCCGGTGTGGCCTTCTTCGTGAGCCGTCGTGGGGTCGTTAGCGCTCATGGCGTCCTCAAAAAACGGATGTGTCGGGGAAGCTGGGCTGCGGCCCGGCAACCAGTCATTATAGAGGCGACCCCATGGGCCTCCCTGACGTGCCGGTACCCGCTGATAGAATGGCCAGCCACGCCCGCGCTGAGCCTCAGCGGTTCCCGGGCGCACACACAGCATGCGGCTGTAGCTCAGTGGATAGAGTATTGGCCTCCGAAGCCAAGGGTCGCTGGTTCGATTCCAGCCAGCCGCGCCACCCCCGATCGTTTTCCGGCACGCACTTCGCAGCGCCTTGCTGCGTTGAGCCGCTGCCTGGCCATTCGCGCTTTCGGCCTGGTCATGGCCGGCTGCGCGCGGGTCTGGCTGCGCCAACTCGGCCGCGCCCACACCCCCGGCGCCGCAACGTGCGGTGCGCGTGGCACCGGCCTGGCACGCCCGTGGTGCTGCGCCACGCGTGTCCTGGGCCTGCTGCACACGCTGGCCCGTCAGGGGTGCCAGGACCGGCAGAGCCCTCGGGACCGCCAGGCTCGCCAGGCCAGGGGAACCCGTCTCCGCCCCGTCCTGCGGCTGACACGCATCAGCGCCATCGGCGGGCTTGACCCTCCGGCCGTGGCAAGGTTTCCAATGGAGCCACAGGACAAGCCCATGGCCGCCCCTTGCTGCGCTCCCCCACCGCCCGCCGCCGACCCGCGCTTTCGACGGGCGCTCTGGATCGCGCTGGCCGTCAATGCCGGCATGTTTCTCGTGGAACTGGCGGCTGCCGGGCCGTCGGGCTCGGTCTCGCTGCTGGCCGACGCCATCGACTTCTTCGGCGATGCAGCCAACTACGCGCTGTCGCTGGCGGTGCTGGGGCTGGCCGCCAGCACCCGCGCCAAGGCGGCGCTGGTCAAGGCGCTGTGCATGGGTGCCTTCGGTCTGTTCGTGCTGGGCCGTGCGGCCTGGGCGGTTCGCACGGGCGCTGCGCCTGAGCCCCTGGCCATGGGCGCGGTGGGCCTGCTGGCGCTGGTGACCAACCTGGGCGTGGCCTGGCTCCTGCTCAAGCACCGCGGCGGCGACGCCAACATGCGGGCAGCCTGGATCTGTTCGCGCAACGACGCCATCGGCAACCTCGCCGTCATGCTGGCGGCCGCCGGCGTGTTTGGCACGGGCGCAGCCTGGCCGGACCTTGCCGTGGCTGCGCTCATGGCGGCGCTGGCCGTCACAGGCGCAGTCACCGTGGGTGCCCAGGCGCGCTCCGAACTCCACCGGGCGCGGGACCCGGGTTGAGCCCTACCTTCCAGGGCCGGGGTCAGCGCAGCGAGCGCAGATGCCTGCGCGAACGCAGCGCTGGATGGCGTTGGGGCGGTCGATGCAAGCGCGGCCGCCGCTCGAGTCGCTGGAGCAGCGGCAGCAGCAGATGCAGTGGATGCGGTCCCTCAGACCGATCAAATCGACACTGCCAACCAAGCTGATGCAACCGATGCAACCGATGCAACCGATGCAACCGATGCGGCCAGTTTGGTAGCGGTGGTCGGTGCTGGGTGTGCGGCTCATCAGACTATCGTCCATCGCCCGTTGCCCCACTAGCTGCGGGTGAGGCCTGGCCCATCAGCCTGCGCAGAAGTTCCGCCCCGGTCGGGGCTTCGCGGCGAAGGGCTTCAGTGACCTTGCGAACGCCTGTGCCCCCACAGGGCCAGCCCCAGCCCGGCCAGCAGCGCCCACCGCAGCGCGTCCGGGCCCCAGGCGGCGCTGGCCTGGCCGGCCAGCAAAAGCAGCGCGGCGCCCAGCACGGCTTGCCAGCGCGAGGGCGGTCCGCCGGAGGCCCGGGGGCAAGAGGCCGCGCCCATGAGCACGGCAGCCACCAGCATGGCCTGGGGCAGGTCCCAGGCCACAAAAGCCGCAGCGCCTGCCCAGAGCAGGGCCGGGCCTGGCCACGGGACCGTGACCGTCTTTCCATCCGATCTCTGGCGCGCCCGTCGCTGTGGATCCGCGCCGCCTTCCGCGATGCCGTGGATGGGTGAAGCCAGCGGTGCCACGCTCGGGCGAAGCGCGCGCCAGCCCGCCTCGTCGATGGAGGTTTCCCGGCCCAGGCTGCGCGCCAGCATCAGTCCCAGCAGCATCGCCCCGCCGTGCATCAGCACCGACTGCTGGGGCCCCCAGCCCAGGCTGCGGCAAGCCTCAGCGGCCAGCAGCAAGCCACCCATCATCAGACCCATGGGCGCATCCAGCCCGTGTGCGGCAGGCGCCGAGGGCTGCGTGCGCTGCGCCAGCCATGTTGCCACGGGCAGGGCGGCGCACACCACAGGCCAGCGCTGCAGCCATTCGCCTGGGTGAGCCGCCAGCGCCGCCGCTGCGGCGAGGCCCGCCAGCAGGCCCAGCCCATGCGCAGCCTCTGCGGCCACGTTGCTGGTGAGCTCGCTTTGCGGACCACGCAACGCACAGCCCAGCGACCCGTCGTGGGGTTCGCGGTGCAGCCCGCGATGTGGCCCGCGCTCCCAGGCCAGGCCCGCACGGCTGCAGAGCGTCGCCCAGGCCAGGCAGGCCGCGACGGCGGCCACGGCCGCCGCACCGCTCCTGCCGCCCAGCATCGCGCAGGCCAGGGCCAGTGCCGCCAGGGCCGCCAGGACCCAGGCAGGCAGACGCTGCAGGTATGCAAGGCGCTGCAGGTGCGGCAGGACGGGCCGGGTGCCCGCGAGCATCGCCATGGCGCACCACCACAGGGCCACCAGCGCCAGGCCACCGAACCACGACCACGACAGCACCATGCCCAGCTGCGCCATCGCCAGCCACCCGGCATGGAAGAGGAAGGAGCGCCCGGCGCCAGCCGCCCAGCCCGCGGCCAGCGCCCGCGCCGCCGCGGGGGCTGGCAGGAGGCTGGCCGACAGCTGCATGCGGACCCGCTTCAGCCCCGCGCGTAGGCGTGGCGCTGGTCGCCGCCCTGTGCGGCGTGGATGCTGGCGTTGAACGACACGATGATGCGGTCCTGCCCGCCCTCGTAGGGCATGGCCTGGTGCGGCAGCCAGGCCGGGAACACGACCAGCTGGCCCGGCCGGGGCGCGATGTCGGTGTGGGGTCGCTGCAGGTAGGCCG
Organism: uncultured Polaromonas sp.; assembly: GCA_964450095.1. Lineage (GTDB taxonomy): Bacteria > Pseudomonadota > Gammaproteobacteria > Burkholderiales > Burkholderiaceae_C > Polaromonas. Next base: position 1,432 of record CAYVGD010000040.1, on the reverse strand, counting down.
CGCCCAGGTCCATGTGCGCACCGCCGAGCTGCTGGAAGTGGGGGCCGTAAAAGCGCGTCACGCCATTGAGCGCGCCGAACACCTCGTGCGCGCAGCGCGCGGCGTCTTCGTCCACCTGCACGCAGTACACGCCCGACCAGGAGCAGTTGCCGTGCGTGTGGATGTCGTGGTGCACGCCGCGGTTGCTCACCTGGAACCAGATGCCCTGCAGCGAGATGTTGAACGCCGGCCCCTGGCCGTGCGCGTCCTGCCAGCCGCCGTTGGCCGCCACCGCCGTGTCGCGGATGCCTTCGACGATGAAGCGCACCAGCGCCTGCCATTCCGGCAGTTGGATGCGCTGCAGCAGGTCGTCGCCGCTGGCAAAGAAATGCCGCGGGCCCGCAGGCGCCCCGTCCTCGGCGTGCTGCAGCTGCTGCGTGGCGCGCATCGCACCGAACACGCGGGCCAGCAGCGGGTTCGCGCCCGCGGCTTCTCCCCACTGATAAACGCCCAGCGTCGTGGGCCAGAGGTTCAGCTGCTGTCGCTCGGGCGGGTTCTTCATCGGCGGGGCTTCATGCGGCGGGCGCTGGGTTTTGCCAGGCCGCGGGCCAGCGCAGCCGGTGGCCGGTCTCGGCGGCCAGGCGCTCGATGTCGTCCGGCGAATCCACATCCTGCCGGTAGCGCCTGTTGGTGGTGACCCAGTGGTGCACCGCCTGCGGGTTCTGGGCCTGCCACTGCTTGCACCCCAGGTTCGCGCCGCCGGCGAGCACCGCGTCCTTGACCTCGGCGCTGAAGATCACCGGGTTGCCCGGCTGGTCCTCGAAGGTGGGCACCAGCACCTGCGTGCCTTCGGGGCGCTTTTTGTAGGCGCCGATCACGTCGTTCAGGTCCTGCGCGCCCAGCAGCGGCTGGTCGGCCAGGGCCACCATCACCGCGTCGATCTTGGGCGACAGCGCCGCCAGGCCCAGGCGCAGCGACGACACCTGCCCGTCGGCCGGGTGGGGGTTGCGCACCAGCGTCACGGGAAAGTCCTGCACGGCCGGCTCCAGGTGCTCGGCATGCTCGCCCAGCACCACCACCAGTTCGTCAAGCCCCGCACCCGACAGCGCGATCAGCGTGCGGCGGATCAGCGGCACGCCGCCCAGTTCCAGCAGGCCCTTGGGCCGGTGGCCCATGCGCGAGCCGCTGCCGGCGGCCAGCAGCACGCCACCCACCACCAGCCGGCTGTAAAGCCCGCCACCGCCTTTGAGGATGCAGCCCATGGTTCAGCCTCCGCAGCAGGACGATTTCGGTGTCAAGGCAGCAGCGGCCGGCCGGTGCGCAGACGCCCCATCCTTGCAGGCAGCGGCGCCAGCAGCCGTTGCCGAGTCCACGGAGGAGGCACCTCCGGACGCCGCGTCCGCCGCCGCCCCGCCAGCCGCGGCCCGCACCGGGGCGCCGCCGGTGGCCCCCC
>CAYVGD010000039.1:0-14163 GCA_964450095.1 uncultured Polaromonas sp. | reverse complement strand
CGCGTGGCCGAGCGCACGGAGGCGGCCTGATGCGTCTGAACCTGCTGCTCACCCTCGGCGTGGTCGCCAGCGCGCTCTACCTGGTGCATGTGCAGTACGAATCGCGCAGGCTCTATGTCGAGCTGGAAAAAGCCGCCGCGCAGGCGCGCAAGCTCGAGGTCGCCCACGAGGGCCTGCAGGCCGAAAAGCGCGCCCAGGCCACGCCGCTGCGCGTGGAGCGCATCGCCAAGGAGCGGCTGCAGATGCGCACCGCCACCCCGGCCATCACCCAGTACGTGACCCTGCGGGAGGCCCCCAACCCATGAACGCCGTTCGCAGGAAGGGGCAGGCATGAGCCGCAGCGTGCGCTATGGCGCCAGCCCCCTGCTGGCCAGCCCCACGCCGGTGTGGCGCAGCAAGTTCATCGTCGCGGCCATCGCGCTGGGCTTTGCCGTGCTGGCCGGCCGCGCGGCCTACATACAGGTGCTGGGCAACGACTTCTTCCAGCGCCAGGGCGAGGTGCGCTTTGCCCGCACGCTGGAGCTGCCGGCCAGCCGCGGCCGCATCATGGACCGCAACGGGCTGGTGCTGGCCTACAACGTGCCGGCACCCAGCATCTGGGGCATCCCCGAGGACATCACCGCCACCCCCGAGCAGATGCGCCAGCTGGCGCGCCTGCTGGAAGTGCCGCTGGAAGACCTGCAAAAGAAGCTCGCCGACGAGGACAAGAGCTTCGTCTGGCTCAAGCGCCAGGTGGACGAGTCCGTGGCCAAGAAGATCGCGGACCTGGGCATCAAGGGCATCTACGAGCGCAAGGAATACAAGCGCCAGTACCCCGACGGCGAGGCGGCCGCGCACATCGTGGGCTTCACCAACGTGGAGAACATCGGCCAGGAGGGCGTTGAGCTCGCCTTCGACAAGCAGCTCTCGGGCCGCCCGGGCTCGCGCCGGGTCATCAAGGACCGGCTGGGCCGCGTGGTCGAGGACGTGCGCGAGCAGGTGCCCCCGGTGGACGGTCGCGACCTGCAGCTGTCCATCGACAGCAAGGTGCAGTTCTTCGCCTACCAGAAGCTGCGCGATGCAGTGCTCGAGCACAAGGCGGCCGCAGGCAGCGTGGTGGTACTCGACTCCCACACCGGCGAGATCCTGGCCCTGGCCAACTACCCCAGCTACACCCCCGACAAGCGTGTGAACCTCAGCGGCGCGCAATTGCGCAACCGTGCCCTCACCGACACCTTCGAGCCCGGCTCCACCATGAAGCCGTTCGCGGTGGCCATCGCCCTGGACAAGGGCCTGGTGCGGCCTGAAACCCCCATCCAGACCGCGCCGGGACGCATCACCATCAGCGGCGCCACCATCACCGACTCGCACCCGACCGGCATGCTCAGCGTGGCCGAGGTGATCCAGAAGTCCAGCAACGTGGGCACGGTCAAGATGGCCATGCAGCTGCAGCCGCGCGACATGTGGGAGAGCTTCGCGCAGGCCGGCTTCGGCCAGAAGCCCAAGGTGCCTTTCCCGGGCGCCGTCAGCGGGCGCCTGCGGCCGTACAAGACTTGGCGGCCGATCGAGCAGGCCACCATGAGCTACGGCTACGGCCTGTCGGCCTCGCTGTTCCAGCTCACGCACGCCTACACCGTGTTCGCCCGCGACGGCGACCTGGTGCCCGTGAGCCTGGTCAAGACCAGCGAGCCGGCGGCAGGCGTGCGCGTGTTCAGCGACAAAAGCGCCATCGCCATGCGCGAGATGCTGCACATGGTCACCCAGCCCGGTGGCACGGCGCAGAAGGCGCAGACCATCGGTTACTCGGTGGGCGGCAAGACCGGCACCGCACGCAAGCAGGAGGGCAAGGGCTACGCGGCGCGCAAGTACCGCGGCTTCTTCGTGGGCCTGGCGCCGGCGGACAAGCCCCGCATCGTGGTGGGCGTCATGATCGACGAGCCCACCAACGGCGTGTACTACGGCGGCGCGGTGGCCGCGCCCGTGTTCGCAGAAACCGTGCAGCAGACGCTGCGCATGATGGGCCTGCCACCGGACATGGCGGTCAAGCCGCAGATCGTCACCAACGCGGTGGAGGAGTCGTTTTGAGCACGATCCTGCGCACGCCCCACGAAGCCGCCGACTGGCTGCGCCTGCGCATCCTCGGAACGCTGCGCTCCGACAGCCGCGAAGTGCAGGCCGGCGACGGCTTCCTCGCCTGGCCCGGCGCGGCGCTCGATGCCCGACGTTTCGTGCCCGGCGTGCTGCAGGCCGGGGCCGCCGCATGCCTGATCGAGCGCGCCGGCGCGGAGCAACTTGGCCTGGACCTGTCTGACGCCCGGCTGGGCCTCTATGAGGGCCTGCGCGCCCAGGCAGCGCCGATCGCCGCGGCCTTCTTCGCCGAGCCCGGCGCCCGCCTGGACGTGCTGGCGATCACCGGCACCAACGGCAAGACTTCCACCAGCTGGTGGCTGGCGCAGGCGCTGGCCGCGCTCGGCCGCCGCTGCGCCCTGGCGGGAACGCTGGGCATCGGTGAGCCCGGCGCGCTCTCGGCCACGGGCCTGACCACGCCCGACCCGGTGCGCCTGCAGCGCGAGCTTCACCGCCTGGCCAACGAGGGCGTGGTGGCCTGCGCGCTGGAGGCTTCCTCCATCGGCCTGGCCGAGCACCGCCTGGATGGCCTGCGCGTCCACACCGCCGTGTTCACCAATTTCACCCAGGACCACCTGGACTACCACGGCGACATGGCCGGCTACTGGCAGGCCAAGTCCCGGCTGTTCGACTGGCCGGGCCTGAAGGCGGCGGTGGTCAACATCGACGATCCACAAGGCGCCCGGCTGGCCGCGCAGCTGGCCGAGCGCGACGCCCTCAGCTGCTGGACCGTCTCGCTCCATCAGCGCGCGCGTCTGTCGGTCCGGCAGCTGCGCCACGAAGCGGCGGGGTTGGCCTTCGAGCTGGTGGAAGCCGGCGCCGCCGAAGCTGTGGCCGTGCGCGCCCCCGTGGTGGGTGACTACAACGCAGCCAACCTGCTGTGCGTGATCGCCACCCTGCGCAGTCTGGGTGTGCCGCTGGCGCAGGCCGCGCGCGCCTGCGAGGCGCTGCCGCCCGTCCCAGGCCGCATGGAACTGCTGGGTGGCCAGGGCGAGCCGCTGGTGGTGGTCGACTATGCCCACACCCCCGATGCACTGGACAAGGTGCTGTCGGCGCTGCGCCCCGTGGCCACCGGTCGCGGCGGGCGCCTGTGGTGTGTGGTGGGTTGCGGCGGCGATCGCGACCCGCTCAAGCGCCCGCGCATGGCGCTGGCAGCCGAGCAGGGCAGCGACCGTCTGGTGCTGACCAGTGACAACCCACGCAGCGAAGACCCGCTGGCCATTCTGGCGGCCATGAGCGCGGGCCTGGCGCATCCGCAGCAGGCGGCCGTCGCGCCCGACCGCGCCCAGGCGATCGCCATGGCCCTGGGCCAGGCCGCTGCCGCCGATGTGGTGCTGCTGGCCGGCAAGGGCCACGAGGAGCACCAGGAAGTGCAGGGCCGGCGCCTGCCGTTTTCCGACCGTGCCCAGGCCCAGGCGGCCCTGGCCGCCCGCCGCCAGGAGGTGGCCGCGTGATGAACCTGGCCCTGGTGCACGAACTCCTGCCGGGCTCGCGCCGGGTGGGTGAGGCCGACCCGGACATCCAGCGCGTGCACACCGACACGCGCAGCCTCCAGCCGGGTGACCTCTTCGTGGCCCTGCGCGGTGAGCGCTTTGATGCCCACGACTTCCTGGCCCAGGCCCGCGCCGCCGGTGCGGTGGCCGCGGTGGCCGAGCGGGGCCTGGCCGAGGCGGGTCTTTCCGGTGTGGAGGTGCCCGATGCCCGCCTGGCCCTGGGTCGGCTGGCCGCGGGCTGGCGCGCGCGCTTTGCCCTGCCCCTGGTGGCCGTGACCGGCAGCAATGGCAAGACCACCGTCACGCAGATGATCGCCTCCATCCTGCGCGCCCATGCCGGCGATGCGGCGCTGGCCACCGAAGGCAACCTGAACAACGACATCGGCGTGCCGCTCACGCTGCTGCGCCTGCGCCAGGCGCACCGCCTGGGCGTGGTCGAGCTGGGCATGAACCACCCGGGCGAGATCGCCTACCTCGCCGACATTGCCCGGCCCACCGTGGCCCTGGTGAACAACGCGCAGCGCGAGCACCTGGAGTTCATGGCCACCGTCGAGGCCGTGGCCCGCGAGAATGGCTCGGTGATCCAGGCGCTGCCGCAGGACGGCGTGGCCGTGTTCCCTGCCGATGACGACCACACGCCCCTCTGGCGTGCGCTGGCCGCAGGCCGGCGCGTGATCACCTTCGCGCTCTCGGGTGCCGCCGACCTCACGGCCGAGGCCGACTGGACCGGCGCCGCCTGGCAGGTGCGCGCCACCACGCCCCATGGCCCGCTTCACTTCGAGCTGCGCGTGGCCGGCCGGCACAACGTCAAGAATGCGCTGGCTGCAGCGGCCTGTGCCCTGGGCGCGGGCGTGCCGCTGCAGGCCATGGCCCGCGGGCTGGCCGCCTTCGAGCCGGTCAAGGGCCGCTCGCGCGCACTGGCCCTGCGCCTGGCCGCCGCGCCCGGCCGCTTGCTCACGCTGGTGGACGACAGCTACAACGCCAACCCCGACTCGGTGCGCGCCGCCATCGACGTGCTGGCCGACCTGCCCGGCCCGCGCCTTCTGGTGCTGGGCGACATGGGCGAGGTCGGCGAGCAGGGTCCCGCCTTCCATGCCGAGGCCGGCCAGCATGCCCGGGCCCGCGGGATCGAACATTTCATCTGCACCGGCGAACTCATGCGCCATGCGGCCCAGGCCTTCCCCGGTGCCCTGCACCTGGACGCGGTCGAGCCGCTGGTGGAGGCCGTGCTGCAGCGCCTGCCCGGGGTGGTCAGCATCCTGGTCAAGGGCTCGCGCTTCATGCGCATGGAGCGCGTGGTGCAGACCGTGGCCGCGCTGCCGCAGGCGCCGAACGACTCAAAGGATTCCTCATGCTCCTGACCCTGGCCCAATGGCTTCAGGGCCTGTCGCCCGAATTCGGTTTCTTCCGGGTGTTCCAGTACCTGACCTTTCGCGCGGTCATGGCCGCGCTGACGTCGCTGCTGATCGGCCTGGTGGCCGGCCCCTGGGTGATCCGCCGCCTGACCGCGCTCAAGATCGGCCAGCCGGTGCGCGAATACGCCATGCAGACGCACCTGGTCAAGAGCGGCACGCCCACCATGGGCGGTGTGCTCATCCTGCTGGCCATCGCGATCTCTACCCTCCTGTGGTTCGACCTGTCCAACCGCTTCGTGTGGATCGTGCTCATCGTGACGCTGGGATTTGGCGCCATCGGCTGGGCCGACGACTGGCGCAAGGTGGTCCACAAGGACCCGGAGGGCATGCGTTCGCGCGAGAAGTACTTCTGGCAGTCGCTGATCGGCCTGGTGGCCGCGGTGTACCTCGTGTTTTCCATCTCCGAGAGCTCCAACGCGAAAGTGCTGGAGCTGTTCATGAACTGGGTGCGCTCGGGCTTCGACGTGGACCTGCCGCCCAAGGCCGGCCTGATGCTGCCCTTCTTCAAGGAAGTGAGCTATCCCCTGGGCGTGTTCGGCTTCGTGATCCTCACCTACCTGGTGATCGTGGGCGCCAGCAACGCGGTCAACCTCACCGACGGGCTGGACGGCCTGGCCATCATGCCGGTGGTGATGGTGGGCTCGGCCCTGGGCGTGTTCGCCTACGTGACGGGCAGTTCCATTTATTCCAAGTACCTGTTCATGCCCTACATCCCGGGCTCGGGCGAACTGCTGATCTTCTGCGCGGCCATGGCCGGCGCGGGCCTGGCCTTCCTGTGGTTCAACACCCACCCGGCGCAGGTTTTCATGGGCGACGTGGGCGCGCTGGCCCTGGGCGGCGCGCTGGGCACGATCGCGGTGATCGTGCGGCAGGAAATCGTGCTGGCCATCATGGGCGGCATCTTCGTGGTCGAAGCCCTGTCGGTCATGGCCCAGGTCATGTACTTCAAGTACACCAAGAAGAAATACGGCGAGGGCCGGCGCATCCTCAAGATGGCGCCGCTGCACCACCACTTTGAAAAGAGCGGCTGGAAGGAGACCCAGGTGGTCGTGCGCTTCTGGATCATCACCATGCTGTTGTGCCTGGTCGGCCTGTCCACCCTGAAACTCAGATGAAGAGCCTGCAGGACAAGAACGTGCTGGTGCTGGGGCTGGGCCTGTCGGGCCTGGCCCAGGCGCGCTGGTGCGCGCGCTTCGGTGCCCGGGTGACCGTGGCCGACACGCGCGATGCCCCGCCCCAGCTTGCCGCGCTGCAGGCTGAGCTGCCGGGCGTGCGATTCGTGGCCGGGCCGTTTGCGCCCGAACTGGTGCAGGGCCAGGACGCGGTGTACAAGAGCCCGGGCCTGTCCCCCACCGACGTGGCGCCCGTGATGGACGCAGCGCAGGCCGCAGGCCTGGTTTGCGGGAACGAGCTGAGCCTCTTTGCCCAGGCACTTCACGAACTGGCCCATCCGCCGCAGGCCGAAGCCGGCGTGGACACTGCCGACCTGCCCGAGCAGCCCTTGCAGGCATCGGCGGCTGCCGTTGGCGAGGCTGGCGAGGCTGGCGAGGCTGGCGAGGCTTCAGAGCGTGCAGGAGGTTCAGAGCAGGCTGGGCACATGGATGTGCCGGCTGCGGTGACCGCTGCATCGGAGGCGATCGAAACCGCCGAGACCATCGAGGCCGCCGAGGCGACCGTTGAAACCGCCGGGGCCACTGAGACCGCCGAAGTCATTGAGGTCACTGAGGCCACTGACGCCGCCGAGGCCGCCGAGACCTCGCCCGAGCCGGCCGATGAAGAGCCCGCCAGCGTGATCGCACCCCCGCCGCCGCCCGAGCCGGGCTACCGGCCCAAGGTGCTGGCCATCACCGGCACCAATGGCAAGACCACCGTCACCTCGCTCACGGGGCTGCTGGTGCAGCGCGCGGGCAAGACCGTGGCCGTGGCCGGCAACATCGGCCCCACCCTGCTGGACACCCTGGCCGACGCGCTCGACCGCGACGCGTTGCCTCAGGTCTGGGTGCTGGAGCTCTCCAGCTTCCAGCTCGAGGGTGTCACTGGCTTCGAGCCCACTGCCGCCACCGTGCTCAACCTCACCCAGGACCACCTCGACTGGCACGGCAGCGTGCCGGCCTACGCCGCGGCCAAGGCGAACATCCACGGCCAGCGCGGCCTGATGGTGCTCAACCGCGACGACGACCAGGTGATGGCCATGCTGCCTGCGCCCGTGCCGGTCAAGGGCAAGCCGCGCGCTCCGTATGTGCGGCCGCACCAGACCTTCGGCCTGGACATGCCCCGTCGCCCCGGCGACTGGGGCCTGGAAACCGTCAATGGCATGACCTGGCTGGTGCGGGCGGCCGAGGCCGACGAAACCCTCAAGCGAAAGCGCGGCGAGGAAGAGGAAATCTTCATCCAGCGCCTGATGCCGGTGGATGCGCTGCGCATCCGTGGCCGCCACAACGCCAGCAATGCCCTGGCCGCCCTGGCGCTGGCCACGGCCGCCGGGTGCACCATGGCGCCCATGCTGCACGGCCTGCGCGAATACCGCGGTGAGCCGCACCGGGTCGCGCCGGTGATGGTCGTGGACGGCGTGGAGTTCTTCGACGACAGCAAGGGCACCAACGTCGGTGCCACGGTGGCGGCCCTGTCGGGCCTGGGCGCCGAGCGGCGCGTGGTGGTCATCCTGGGCGGCGAGGGCAAGGGCCAGGACTTTTCGCCCCTGGCCGACCCCCTGGCCCGCTTTGGCCGCGGCGCGGTGCTGATCGGCCGCGACGCACCGCTGATCCGCGAGGCCGTGGCCTCCAGCGCAATGCCCCTGGTCGGCGCGCAGTCCATGGCCGAGGCGGTGCGCGCGGCCTTCGAGATGGCCCGCGAGGGAGATGCCGTGTTGCTCTCGCCGGCCTGCGCGAGCTTTGACATGTTCGACCACTACGAGCACCGCGCGCACGTGTTCTGCGATTGCGTGGCCGATCTCGCCCAGGAACAGGGGGTGATGCTGTGAACCGGCCTGCCTGGCTCCAGCGCGCCGCGGCGCTGCTCAGCGGCGCCTTCGGGGGCCTGTCGGCCCAGGGCGCAGGCGCTGCCGACGCGCTGCCGGTGCGCACGGGCATGCCCGGCCGCATCCTCGATCCGGCCCAGCCGGTGCGCCTGCTGGGTTTCGACCAGGCCTTGGTCTGGGTGACCGTGACGCTGCTGCTCTGGGGCCTGGTCATGGTGTATTCGGCCTCGATCGCGCTGCCCGACAACCCCAAGTTCGCGCGCTACGCCCACACCCATTTCCTCTTTCGCCATCTGCTGTCCATGGGCGTGGCCTTCGTGGTGGCCGTGCTGGCTTTCCAGGTGCCCATGGCCACGTGGGAAAAAGCCGCGCCGTGGCTCTTCATCGGCTCGCTGGTGCTGCTGGTGCTGGTGCTGGTGCCCTTCATCGGCAAGGGCGTCAACGGCGCGCGCCGCTGGATCTCGCTGGGCTTCATGAACTTCCAGCCTTCGGAGCTGGCCAAGTTCGCCACGCTGCTCTATGCCGCCGACTACATGGTGCGCAAGATGGAGGTCAAGGAGCGCTTCTTCCGCGCCGTGCTGCCCATGGGCGTGGCCGTGGGCGTGGTGGGCATGCTGCTGCTGGCCGAACCCGACATGGGCGCCTTCATGGTGATCGCGGTCATCGCCATGGGCATCCTCTTCCTGGGCGGCGTGAATGCGCGCATGTTCTTCTTCATCGCGACCATCGTGGTGGCGGCGTTCGCGGCCATGGTGGCGGCCAGCCCCTGGCGGCGCGAGCGCATCTTCGCCTACCTGGACCCGTGGTCCGAGCAGCATGCGCTGGGCAAGGGCTACCAGCTGTCGCATTCGCTGATCGCGTTCGGCCGCGGCGAATTCGCAGGCGTCGGTCTGGGCGGCAGCATCGAGAAGCTGCACTGGCTGCCCGAGGCGCACACCGACTTCCTGATGGCCGTGATCGGCGAGGAATTCGGGTTGCTGGGCGTGCTCACCGCGCTGGTGCTCTTTCTCTGGCTGACCCGCCGCATCATGCACATCGGCCGCCAGGCCATTGCCATGGACCGGCTGTTCGCCGGGCTGGTGGCGCAGGGCGTGGGCGTCTGGATCGGTTTCCAGGCCTTCATCAACATGGGCGTGAACCTGGGCGCGCTGCCCACCAAGGGCCTGACCCTGCCGTTCATGAGCTACGGCGGCTCGGCCATCATGATGAACCTGGTGGCCATTGCCGTGGTGCTGCGCATCGACCACGAAAACCGCATCCTGATGAAGGGAGGTCGGGTGTGACGAGCCAGCCGAGCGCAGCGCAGGGCCGCCCCATGGCAGCGCGCACCCCTTCAGGGGGCAGCGAAGGACACGCAGTGCCCGGCGTGGGGGCCCGCATCCGTTGCGCACTCATCATGGCCGGCGGCACCGGCGGCCACATCTTCCCGGGCCTGGCTGTGGCCGAGGCCCTGCGCGAGCGCGGCTGGCGCGTGCACTGGTTCGGCGGCCGGGGCCGGCCGGGCCAGCCCAGCATGGAAAGCCAGCTGGTGCCGCCGCGTGGCTTTGCCTTCGAGTCCATCGCCTTCGGCGGCTTGCGCGGCAAGGGCCCGGTCACGCTGGCGCTGCTGCCCGTGCGCTTGCTGCAGGCCTTCTGGCAAAGCCTGCAGGTGGTGCGCCGCGTCAAGCCCGACGTGGTGGTGGGCCTGGGCGGCTACATCAGCTTTCCGGGCGGGATGATGAGCGTGCTCCTGGGCAAGCCCCTGGTGCTTCATGAGCAAAATTCAGTGGCTGGCCTGGCCAACCGCGTGCTGGCCGAGGTGGCCGACCGCGTGTTCAGCGCCTTTCCCCGCGTCATGAAAAAAGCCGAGTGGGTGGGCAACCCGCTGCGCCCGGCCTTTTTGTCGCAGCCTCTGCCGGCCGAGCGTTTTGCGGGCCGCAGCGGCCCGCTCCGGTTGCTGGTGGTGGGCGGCAGCCTGGGCGCCCAGGCGCTCAACGAGCTGGTGCCTCAGGCGCTGGCCCTCCTGCCCACCGGAGAGCGGCCCCAGGTGCTGCACCAAAGCGGCGCCCGGCAGATCGATGCGCTGCGCGCCAACTACGCCGCCGCCGGCGTGCAGGCCGAGCTGGTGCCCTTCATCGAGGACACGGCCCGTGCCTTTGCCGACGCCGACCTCGTGATCTGCCGCGCCGGCGCATCGACCGTGACCGAAATCGCCGCCGTGGGCGCGGCCGCCGTGTTTGTGCCTTTCCCGCACGCGGTGGACGACCACCAGACCACCAACGCCCGCTTCCTGGTCGATGCCGGCGGCGGCTGGCTGCTGCCGCAGGCCGAGCTCCAAGCCAGCGCGCTGGCGCAGATGCTGCAAAGCCTGGATCGCGGCGAACTGCTGCGCCGGGCCGAGGCGGCCAAGCAACTTCAAAAAACCGAGGCGACCGAGCGCGTGGTTCGGGCCTGTGAGGAACTGGCGCGATGAAACACGCCGTCAAGCACATCCATTTCATCGGCCTGGGCGGCTCCGGCATGTCCGGCATTGCCGAAGTGCTGCACAACCTGGGCTACACCATCTCGGGCTCGGACCTTGCCGACAGCGCCACGCTGCGGCGCCTGGCCAGCCTGGGCATCCAGACCTTCGTGGGACATGCGGCCAGCAACCTGGCCTCGGTCGACGCGGTGGTCACCTCCACCGCGGTCCAGCCCGACAACCCCGAGGTGGTCGAGGCGCGGGCCAAGCACATTCCCGTGGTGCCGCGCGCTCTCATGCTGGCCGAACTGATGCGCCTCAAACGCGGCATCGCCATCGCCGGCACCCACGGCAAGACCACCACCACCTCGCTGGTGGCCTGCGTGCTGGCCGAAGGCGGGCTGGACCCGACCTTCGTCATCGGCGGTCGGCTCAACAGCGCGGGCGCCAACGCCAAGCTCGGCTCGGGCGACTACATCGTGGTCGAGGCCGACGAGTCCGATGCCTCGTTCCTGAACCTGCTGCCGGTGATGGCGGTGATCACCAACATCGACGCCGACCACATGGAGACCTACGGCCACGACTTCAACCGCCTGAAGTCGGCCTTCGTCGATTTCCTCCACCGCATGCCCTTCTACGGGACTGCAGTGCTGTGCATCGACGATGCGGCCGTGCGCGAGATCGTGACGCAGGTGTCCTGCCCTGTCACCAGCTACGGCTTCAACGACCAGGCGCAGGTGCGCGCGGTCGACGTGCAGCACGTGGGCGGCCAGATGCACTTCACCGTGCAGCGCCGCAACGGCGTGACCCTGCCTGACCTGCCGGTGGTGCTGAACCTGCCGGGCGAACACAACGTGCTCAATGCGCTGGCCGCCATCGCCATCGCGGTCGAGCTCGACGTGCCCGACGCTGCCGTGCTCAAGGCGCTGGCCGAATTCCGCGGCGTGGGCCGGCGCTTCCAGCGCTACGGCCAGGCGCGCCTGCCCTCGGGCGGCCATTGCACGGTGATCGACGACTACGGCCACCACCCGGTGGAGATGGCCGCCACGCTCGCGGCTGCCCGCGGTGCCTTCCCCGGCCGCCGCCTGGTGCTGGCCTTCCAGCCGCACCGCTACAGCCGCACGCGCGACTGCTTCGAGGACTTCGTCAAGGTCATCGGCCAGGCCGACGCGGTGCTGCTGGCCGAGGTCTATGCCGCGGGCGAGGCGCCCATCGTGGCCGCCGACGGCCGCTCGCTCGCCCGTGCGCTGCGGGTGGCCGGCAAGCTCGAGCCGGTGTTCGTGGACGCCATCGACGCCATGCCGCGGGCCATCCTGGACAACGCGCGCGATGGCGATGTGGTCATGTGCATGGGTGCCGGCTCCATCGGCCAGGTGGCCGGCAAGGTCATGGAATTGCAGGCCTCGGAGGTGGCAGCATGAGCGCGGGCTTGCATCCTTCCCAGTTCGGCAAGGTGGCCGTGCTCATGGGCGGCGCTTCTGCCGAACGTGATATTTCGCTGCTCTCGGGCCAGGGCGTGCTGGAGGCCTTGCGCTCGCGCGGCGTCGATGCGCACGCCTTCGACCCGGCCCAGCGGCCGTTGTCCGAGCTCCTGGCCGAGGGCTTTGCGCGCTGCTTCATCGCGTTGCACGGCCGCTTCGGCGAGGACGGCACGGTGCAGGGCGCGCTGGAGTTGCTGGGCATCCCCTACACCGGCTCGGGCGTGATGGCCTCGAGCATCGCCATCGACAAGGTCATGACCAAGCGCCTGTGGCTGGCCGAGGGCCTGTCAACCCCGCGCTATGTGCTGCTGCGCCGCGGCCTCTACACCGCAGCCGACGTGGCCGCCGTGCCCGGCCAGCTGGGGCTGCCCCTGATCGTCAAGCCGGCGCGCGAGGGCTCGTCCATCGGCCTGACCAAGGTCTCCGAGGCCGCCCAGATGCATGACGCCGTGGAGCGCGCCGCGCAGCTCGACGCCGATGTGCTGTGCGAACAATTCATCGCAGGCGACGAAGTCACCTGCCCGGTGCTGGGCAGCGGCGATGACGCCCGGGCGCTGCCGGTCATCCGCATCGTCGCGCCCGGCGGCAATTACGACTACCAGAACAAGTACTTCACCGACGACGTGCAGTACCTGGTGCCCTGCGGCCTGCCCGAAGGTGAAGAAGCCGCCGTGCAGGCGCTGGTGCTCCAGGCCTTCCGCTCCCTGGGCTGCCGCGGCTGGGCGCGCGCCGACGTGATGATCGATGCGGCCACGCGCCGCCCCTACCTGCTGGAGATCAACACCTCCCCCGGCATGACCGGCCATTCGCTGGTGCCCATGTCGGCGCGCGCCAGTGGCCTGTCCTACGAGGACCTGTGTCTGAGCGTGCTGGCCTCGGCCAGCCTGGACCATGGAGGCCGCAGCGCGTGAGCCGCACCGCCACCGCCACACCCGCCGACGCACTGCCGCTGGACGTGCGGCTGATGAACCGGCTCGCCATCGCGCTGGCGCTGGTGTTTGCCGCGCTGCTGCTGGCCCTGGGCGGCCGGTGGCTGCAGTGGTTGCCGGCTTTCGACCTGCAGGCCATCCGCATCGAGGGCGAGCTGCAGCACAACAACGCCGTGACCCTGCGCGCCAACGTGGCGCCCAAGCTGTCGGGCAATTTCTTCACGCTGGATTTGGCGCAGGCCAAGGCCGCCTTCGAGGCGGTGCCCTGGGTGCGCGAGGCCGTGGTGCGGCGAGAGTTTCCCAACCGGCTGCGCGTGGAGCTCAAGGAGCACCAGCCCGCGGCCTTCTGGGGCCTGGACGACGAGCCGCGCCTGGTGAACATGCAGGGCCAGGTGTTCGAGGTGAACCAGGGCGACGTGGAGGCCGAAGACCTGCCGCGCCTGTCCGGCCCGCGCACCCAGGCCGGCGACGTGCTGCGCGCCTACCGGCGCCTGGCGCCCCTTTTCGAGCCGCTGGATGCGGCGCTGGAGCAACTGGAGCTGTCGGGCCGCGGCAGCTGGCGCGCGCGGCTGGACACGGGTGCCGTGCTCGAGCTCGGCGGCGGAACGCTCGAGGCCATCGAGCTGCGCACCCAGCGCTTCGTCGCGACGGTGGCGCAGACGTCCTCGCGCTTTGGCCGCAACATCGAATCGGCCGACCTGCGGTACCCGAACGGTTATGCGCTGCGGCTGCGCGGCGTGACCACCCTGAGCACAACCAATAAAACACAAATCCCGACAAGGTGAAAAGCATGGCCAAGGAATACAAGGATCTGGTGGTGGGGCTGGACATCGGCACCAGCAAGGTGATGGTGGTGGTGGGTGAGGTGCTGCCCGGCGGTGACCTCAAGCTCGCCGGCCTGGGCATTGCTCCGAGCAACGGCCTCAAGCGCGGCGTGGTGGTGAACATCGACGCCACGGTGCAGAGCATCCAGCAGGCACTCAAAGAGGCCGAGCTCATGGCCGACTGCAAGATCTCCCGGGTCTACACCGGCATCACCGGCAGCCACATCCGCGGCATCAACTCCAGCGGCATGGTGGCGGTCAAGGACAAGGAAGTCTCGCAGCACGACGTGGCCCGCGTGATCGAGACCGCCAAGGCGATCAACATCTCCACCGACCAGCGCCTGCTGCTGGTGGAGCCCCAGGAGTTCGTGATCGACGGCCAGGACGTGCGCGAGCCCATCGGGATGAGCGGCATCCGCCTGGAGGCCAAGGTGCACATCGTGACCGGCGCGCAGAGCGCGGCCGAGAACATCATCAAGTGCGTGCGCCGCTGCGGCC
>CAYVGD010000038.1:0-14498 GCA_964450095.1 uncultured Polaromonas sp. | reverse complement strand
CGTCGACAACTACAGCACCTTGGCCGCCTGGCGCGCCACCACCGACCGGCTGACCAGCTTCGAGGCGCACATGGCCCGGCTGGAGGCCCGGGAAAAGCAGGCACTGCCGCCGCAGGGCGAGCAACTGGCCACCGAGGACCTGGAACTGGCGCTGCCCACCGGACAGGTGCTGCTGTCGCACCTGGCGCTCAATGCGCAGCCCGGCGACAGCGTGCTGCTGCAGGGCCCGTCGGGCAGCGGCAAATCCACCCTGTTCAGGGCGTTCGCGGGCATCTGGCCCTTCGCGCGCGGGCGGGTGCGCATGCCGTCGCAGGCCATGTTCATTCCGCAAAAGCCCTACGTGCCGGACGGGCCGCTGCGCGATGCCCTGGCCTACCCGGAGCCCGCCTCGCGCTTTGGCGATGCGCAGCTTCGGCAGGCGCTGGAGGACGCGCTGCTGCCGCACCTGGCCGACCGGCTCGATGCACAGGACGCTTGGAGCCAGAAGCTCTCGGGCGGCGAGCAGCAGCGCCTGGCCATCGCGCGGGTGCTGCTGAAAAAACCGCGCTGGGTGTTTGCCGACGAGGCCACCAGCGCGCTCGATGCCGCAGCCGAGCAGGTGCTCTACGCCCGGTTGCGCGCGATCACGGCCGATGCAGGCGGCGCCCTGGTGTCGATTGCCCACCGGCCAGCCGTGGCGGCCTTCCATGCCAGGCGCTGGCAGTTCGAGCCCGCGCCCGGGGAGGCCGGCGCCACCGGCGCCCGCTACCAGCTGTCCGTGGCCTGACCGGCGGGCACGGTGTGCGGGGGGCTGCAGTGCCGGCCCAGGCCCCGGGAAGGCAGGGCTTTCATGCGGTGCCGTGGAGGGCTTGCGCTAGCATGCGGTCATGACCCTTCCCGCCGACCTTCAGGCCGCCTTCGAGCAGGCCCGCCAAGACTCTGAAAACCTCACCGAGCGGCCGGACAACGCCACGCTGCTCAAGCTCTACGGGCTCTACAAGCAGGGCAGCCAGGGCGACAACGACCAGCCGCGGCCCGGTTTCTCGGACATCGTGGCGCGCGCCAAGTGGGATGCCTGGAACGGCCTGAAAGGCACGCCGCGCGAGGAGGCCATGCGCCAGTACATCGCGCTGATCGATTCGCTGGAATGAGCCGCAGCGAAGGCTTTTTGCCTTGGCTGCCGCCCCCCTGCTGAGCGCTGCTGACCGCTGCCCGGCAGCCGCCCCTTCGCCGGGGGCTGCGCTCAGGCCACCACGCCGCGGGCGCGCAACTCGGCGATCTGTGCCTCGCTCAGGCCCACCTCGCGCAGCACGGCGTCGGTGTCCTGGCCCAGCCTGGGCGCGTTGCGCCGGTGGCCACCGGGCGTGGCCGAGAGCTTGGGCACGAAGCCCGGCACGGCCAGGGCGCTGCCGTCGTCCAGCGTGACGCTTTCGAGCATGCCGCGCGCTGCGTAGTGCGCATCGGCGGCGATGTCGGCCACGGTGTAGATTTTTCCTGCGGGCACCTCGGCCCGGGCCAGGGCGTCCAGCACCTCTTCCACGGTGTGTTGCGCGGCCCAGGCACCGATGGCCGCGTCCAGCTCGGCCACGCGCTGCACCCGCCCGGCGTTGCTGGCCAGGGCCGGGTCTGCCGCCAGGTCGGGACGGCCGATGCACAGCATCAGGCGCTTGAAGATGCTGTCGCCGTTGCCCGCGACCAGCGCGTAGCTGCCATCGCCGCAGCGGTAGGCGTTGGTGGGCGCGATGCCGGGCATGGCGCTTCCGGCCGGGCCACGCACCGCACCGAAGGCGCTGTGCTCGGGCAGCAGGCTTTCCATGCAGTTGAACACCGCCTCGTACAGCGCCACGTCGATCACCTGGCCCTGGCCGCTGCGGTGGCGGTGGTGCAGCGCCATGAGGATGCCGATCACGCCGTGCAGCGCAGCGAGCGTGTCGCCGATGCTCACGCCCACGCGCACGGGCACGCGCCCGGGCTCGCCCGTGAGGTGGCGCAGCCCGCTCATGGCTTCGGCCACCACGCCGAAGCCCGGCCGGTCGCGGTAGGGGCCGCTCTGTCCGTAGCCGCTCACGCGCAGCACGATCAGGCGCGGGTTCAGCGCCAGCAGCGCGTCGGGCCCCAGGCCCCAGCCTTCCATGGCGCCGGGGCGGAAGTTCTCGATCAGCACGTCGGCTTCCTGCGCCAGCCGCCGCACGATGTCCTGCGCCTCGGGGCGCTTGAGGTCCAGCGCCACCGAACGCTTGTTGCGCGACTGCACCTGCCACCACACCGAGGTGCCGTCCTTGACCATGCGCCACTGCCGCAGCGGGTCGCCCGCGCCCGGCGGCTCGATCTTGATGACCTCGGCCCCGAAGTCGGCCAGGGTCTTGGCGGCGAAGGGCCCCGCGATCAGCTGGCCCAGTTCCACCACCTTCAGGCCCTGGAGCGGGCCGCCTGCTGCTGCCGGGCCCATGCCTTCAAGCCTTGGCGTGCGAGGCGATCAGCTGGTCCAGGTTTTTCTGGATCTCGGACTCGATGCGTTCCTTGAAAGCACTGAGCAAGAAGCCCAGCTGCGCACGCATGCGGAACATGCTGCCGCTGACCTCCAGCGTGCCCGACAGGCCCGAGCGCGAAAAGCTCACCGAGTCGGCGTCCTCGCCCTGCTGGTAGCTGCAGCGCAGGTCGAACTTCTGCTCGGCCTCCTGCACCCATTGCGCGGCGGTGAGGCGGGCCTGCGCCAGGCCGAGTTGGTGTTCGCGTTCGATGAGGATCTGTGCCATGGCGGAAGGGGAAATGGAAGGCCGGGGCCTTCGGGGGGAAAGGGACTGCACGGCCGGGCCGCGCGATGGCCGCCATTTTGCCGCGCCCGGCCGAGTGGGGTCCTGCCGGGCGCCCGATGTGCGGGCAAGCGCTGCGGTGGTGGCGCAGGGTTTCAGTGAGTCAGCGAGGCAGTGAAGCATCGATGCCGCGCTTCATTGGCGCCGTGGTACAGCGTCAGGGCGTTACAGCGGTAGAGCGGTAGAGCGGACCGGCTGCGCTGGGGCGGCGCAGCCGGTCCGCTTCAGTGCGATGCCTGCTGGCCCCCGGCCAGGGCGCGCAGCTCGGCGTGCCGGGCCGGCTTGGGCAGGCGGGCCAGGCGCTTGGCTTCCTCGTGAAAGCGCGGCCAGCTGCCGCTGCGGTGGAACAGCGCCTCGAAGGCGGGCGCCAGGTCTTCGTATTCGGCCAGCGCCGCCAGCGTCGCGTTGTTGGCTCGGGCCACCCAGGCGTCGTGGCTGGCGTGGCCGCCCCACTGCGCTTTTCCTTCGGCGTAGCGCTGGCGAAAGCGTTCGAAGGCGGCCTGCTTTTGCGCGCGCAGTCCGGCTTGTTCGGCTTCGTCACGGGCCGGGGACGGGCGAGTGCCAGGGGGCGGCTCGTCCGCTGAGACGGCTGCAGGCTCGCCGTAGAGCGCGGCCAGTTCGCGTCGGAACTCCAGCGCCAGCTGGCGGAACTGCCGGCGCCTGGCTTCATGGCGCGCGTGTTGCTGCTGCACCTCGGGCGCGGCATGGCGCAGCCAGCGCTGCGCGCCCAGGCGCTCGACCGCGGTGGCGAAGGATTCATTGAAGGCAGTGTCCCCGCTCACGTAAAGCACCTGGTGTGCCAGTTCGTGGAAGATCAGCCGCGCGAGGTCGCCTTCGGCATGGCCGATGAAGGTGTTCAGCAGCGGATCGCCGCCGGCCCAGTTCAGCCAGCCCAGGGTGGAGTAGGCCGGCACGGGCAGCACCGCCACGTCCAGCCCCTGCGCGCGCAGCGCCTGGGCGCGGGCCTGCGCCTGGGACTCACTGAAAAATCCCTGGTAGCTCACGCAGCCGGCCACCAGGAAGCAATGCCGTTCGGGCCGCAGCGAGAACTCGGGCGCGGCCACCACGTTCCACACCGCGGCAGGCCGCTGCAGGTCGGCATAGCTCAGGTAGCTGGGGTTGTCGGGCAGGGCCAGTTCCTGCACCGCAAAGCGCCGCATGCGCGCAGCCAGCGCGAGCCGCTCCTTCAGGCGTTCGGGCGTCTGCGCATCGTCCAGCCACTGGTCGATGGGCCGTGCTGCCTGCATGAGCGCCAGGTGCCCGGTGGCCGACTGCCAGTAGTAGCCCACGCTCGCGCAGCCCGACAGCAGCAGGCCGGCCAAAAAGCAAAGCAGCAGCCGCATGATGGAAAGGCGGGCTGGCCTCAGCCGGCCTCGACCTGCACTGCGCAGTCGTAGAACACGGGCGCGCGCCCCAGGTCGGTGAGCGCCTGGCTGGTGACTTCGTTCACGTTGGTGCCGGACAGGCCCATCTTGCGCCACCAGATGCCCAGCCCCACCACGACGCCGGGCCGGGCGCGCTTGCTCACGCGGGCGGTGCAGTGGTAGGCGCCGCGGTCGTTGAAGACGCGCACCACCTGCCCGTCGGCGATGCCGCGTGGCTGCGCGTCGGTCGGGTGGATTTCCAGCAACGGCTCGGCCTCGATCTGCCGCAGGCTCTTGACGTTGACAAAGGTCGAATTGAGAAAGTGGCGCGCCGGCGGCGAGATCATGGCCAGCGGGTGGCGTGCATCGGCACCGGCCGGTTCCAGGTTGGGCACGTGGTCCGGCAGGCCATCGAGGCCCTGGTCCGCCAGCCGCTGGCTGAAGAATTCGCACTTGCCGCTGGGCGTGGGAAACCCGCCTTCGGCAAAGGGCGCCTCGGGCACCGGCAGGCTGGCAAAGCCCTGTGCGAGCAGGGCCTGGAAGTCCACGCGGTCGCCGAAGGCGCTGCGGCACAGGGCTTCGTCGTCGTCCGAGAAGCAGGCTTCGTCAAAGCCCATGCGGCGCGCCAGTTCACGGAAGAACGCGGTGTTGGGCCGGGACTGGCCCAGCGGTGCGATGGCCGGGCGGTTGAGCAGCACGTCGGTGTGGCCGTAGCTCAGGTGGATGTCCCAGTGCTCGAGTTGCGTGGTCGCCGGCAGCACGTAGTCGGCATGGTCGGCGGTGTCGGTGAGGAAGTGCTCCAGCACCACGGTGAAGAGGTCTTCGCGCGCAAAGCCGCGCACCACCTTGGCCGACTCGGGCGCCACGGCCACGGGGTTGCTGTTGTAGACGATGAGCGCGTCCACACGCGGCCCGAACCCGGGGCTGGCCGGGCGCAGCAGGTCGTCCCCGATGGTGCTCATGTTCAGCGTGCGCGACGATCCGCGCCGCAGCTCGGGCCGTTGCAGCGCCTGGGCCTGCACCGGAAAGAAGCCCGAGCTCGACAGCAACAGGCCGCCCGCCCGGTGGCGCCAGGCGCCCACCAGCGCCGGCAGGCAGGCCACGGCCCGCGTGGCGTTGCCGCCGCCGCGCACCCGCTGCATGCCGTAGTTCAGGCGGATGGCGGCGGGCCGGGTGTTGCCGTAGTCGCGCGCCAGCCGCCGGATCTGCTCGACCGGCAGGCCGCACACCAGCGCTGCCCGCTCGGGCGGCCACTCGAGGGCCCGCGTGCGCAGCGTCTCCCAGCCCAGGGTGTGGCGGGCCAGGTAGTCGTGGTCGAGCCAGTCGTGCGCGATGAGCTCGTGCATCAGCGCCAGGGCCAGCGCAGCATCGGTGCCGGGCAGCAGCTGCAGGTGTTCATGGCATTTCTCGGCGGTTTCGCTGCGGCGCGGGTCGATGCACACCAGCCGCGCGCCGCGGCGCTTGGCCTCCTGGGCATGCCGCCAGAAGTGCAGGTTGCTGCCGATGGAGTTGCTGCCCCAGATCAGGATCAGCTGGCTTTCGGCGAAATGCTCGACCTTCATGCCCACTTTGCCGCCCAGGGTGTGCACCAGGCCTTCGGTGCCCGCCGAGGCGCAGATGGTGCGGTCCAGCTGCGAGGCGCCGAAGCGGTTGAAAAAGCGCGCAGCCATGCTCTCGCCCTGCACCAGGCCCATGGTGCCGGCGTAGCTGTAGGGCAGCAGGGCCTGCGGGTTGGGCAGGGCCTTCAGCCGGGCGACGATGTCGTCCAGCGCTTCGTCCCAGCCGACGGGGGTGAACTGCCCGCTGCCCTTGGGGCCGCTGCGCCTGAGCGGCGTGAGCACGCGCTCGGGGTGATGGCTGCGTTCGGCATAGCGCGAGACCTTGGTGCACAGCGTACCGGCCGTGTGGGGATGCGCCGGGTTGCCCTGCACGCGAACCGCCACGCCGTCCTCGACGGTGGTGAGCAGCGCGCAGGTGTCGGGGCAGTCGTGCGGGCAGGCGCCGCGCACCGTGTGCACGGCCGGGGTGGATGCAGGGGTCATGGGTCGGGTCCGTGGGAAAGGGCTGATTGTCGGGCCGGGCGGGGCTTCAGGAGGCTGTCAGGCCCTGCCGCCCGGGCCGGGTGAAAGCAAATGCGGCAGGCCGGGCGTGAAGACCGGGCCTGCCTGGCTGGGCGAGAGACCTTGCGCACGACCCCGGGCGTGCGTGCGGCCTTGCGCGCGAACCTGGTCGAGCGTGCGCCGGTTCGCGTGCGCTGGCATGTGGCTGGGTGCGGCTCAGCGCGAGGGTGCATTGATGCGTTGATGCGGGCTGGCATCAGCCGGGCGGCTCCGCGTGCAGTGCACTGCGGACTTCGGCCTGGGCCCGCGCTTCGGTGGCTTCCAGAGGCGGCTCTGCCAGCACCTGCAGGCGCAGCTCACGGGCGCGCTGACGGCCCGCTTCGCCCAGCCGCTGCAGCACCTGTGCCTGCGCGGCCAGCAGCAGGGGCGACTTCACCTGCAGCGCGCTGCTGGCGCCCACCAGTGCCCAGGCGCTGGCGGCATTGGCGCCGTGGCTGAGCTGGGCGATCAGCGGGCCGAGCAGGTCGAGCTTGTGCGCATGAAAGCCCGCCAGCGCCACCAGCGCCTCGGCATGGCGCGGCGCAAATGCGGCGGCCAGCCCCAGGTGGGTCTTGGCCTGCAGGCTCAGCCCGCTGGCCAGGGCCCGCGACACCGGCAGTTCCTCGGCCCAGAGCGCCAGGGCTTGGCCGCGCCAGAAGTGAGCCCGGGCCAGCGGGCTGGAGCCCTGGCCGAGCGCCATGAGCTGACCGCCGGCGCGATCGGCCACGCTGCGCAGCAGCGCCTGGCGTTCCTGGCTACCGGTTTCCGCGGCGCGGGCCATGAGGAGCTGCGCCCGCAGCACGGCATCCAGGGCTTCGCCGGCGGCTTGCAGGCCGATGTCCACGGCCTCCTGCCATTGGCCACGGTGCAGTGCCAGCCAGGCCTGCCGGGCGGCTGGGCTGTCAGGCCAGGGCTGCAGGTCGGCGGTGTGCAGGCGGGGCCACAGCGCTTGCAGCTGGGACAGCGACAGGCGCGCCCCGCTCATGCGGCCAGGCCTTCTGCCATGCGGCCTGTGCTGTAGTCGCCGGCCAGTTGCTCCAGGTGGCGCCGTTGGTCCGGTGGCAGATGCGGCGCCAGCAGCCCCAGCACGTGCTGCGCGCCGCGCAGCAGGGCCGTGTCCTCATGGCCGGGCTCGAGCGCATGGCGCGGGTCGCGCACGTACTCGTAGCTGAGCCAGTAGGTGGCCAGCACCGCCATGCAGGTGGCCGTGGGCGGGATCTGTCCACCTTCCAGCGACAGTCCGCTCGTGCGCAGGCCCTGCAGCAACTCGCCAAGCGCGCGGCACTTGTGTTCCAGCAGCACCCGAAAGCGCATCTCCAGCACGCGGTTGCGGCTGAGCAGCTGGTTGAGGTCGCGGTACAGGAAGCGGTGCTGCCAGATGCGCTCGAAGAGCGAATGCATGAAGAACCAGGCGTCCTCCACGTCGCGCACGCCCTCGGCGGCGGCCAGCAGTTCCTGCAGTGCGTGTTCGCAGCGCTGGAAGAGCGCGGTGGTGATCTCTTCCTTGGCGGGGAAGTGGTAGTAGAGGTTGCCGGGGCTGATGCCCAGTTCGGCGGCCAGCGCCGTGGTCGAGACGTTGGGCTCGCCGAAGCGGTTGTACATCGCCAGGCTTGTTTCGAGGATGCGCTCTGCGGTTCGACGTGGCGCTTTCTTTGCCATGCCCTGCCTCCGGGGGTGCTGCGCGGTGGACTCTAACCCAGCAGCGCCCGGCTGCAAAGCGAGCCGCCCTGGGGCGGGGTCAGCGGGCGACCTTGCGGGGGCGGGGGGTCGGAGCACCTGCAGTGCCTGCGGCCCCCGCGCTGCGGCGGGCCGGGCGAGCGGGGCTGGTGCTGCTGCGGGCCGCCGCGTCGGGTGCCTTGCCGCGGCCGGCGCTGGTGGCGGTTTTTCTCGGGCTGCCCGCGCCTGCAGGGTCGCGCAGGGCTTGGAGTTCTGTTTCCAGGGATTCCACGCGTGCGCGCAGCGCGTCGAGCTCGGTCTGGCGGGCGATGTCCAGGCGCGCCATGGCTTTGGCCACGCGTTGCTCGAAGAGGCCCTCCAGCCGTTCCCAGGGCGCCGCCGCCGGGGCGCCCAGGCCCTGGCTCAGTGCGGCCAGGTGGTCTGCGGCTTCGGCCACCTGGGCTTGCCCGCGGGCCTGGGCCTGGCGCTGCAGGGCCACGCCGTCTTCCACCCAGCTTCCCAGCACCTTGCCGCCTTGTTGCTGCGCCTTGGCCAGTGCCTCCACGCCCGTGGCCCAGGCCTGCTGCACCGCATCGGGCAGGCTTTCAGCAGGTGGGCGCGGCGGGTGGGCAGGGCGGCGTGGCGGGCGTTGTGCCATGGCAGGAAAGCAGTTGATGGTTTTTCAAACTATAGGTTCAGAAACTGAAAACACAAGCAGCGCTCCCAGTGAAAACCACCCGTTTCCGTGCGTTGGCATACAAAGTTGCATACGTATATCCACGGATGAGCGAGGGCCCTTGACAAGGGGTTGTCATCACGCAGAAGCCTTATCATCTCACCATGCCCGCCCAGAGTTCACATTCGTCCACGTATTTGCGCTTCCTGAACCTCGTTCAGGCGATCCGCGCGTTGCCGGACTTCCCCGACCTCGATCCCGTTGAGGAGCGGTTGCTCAATCTGTTTGCTTCGGTGTGGCACAGCGGCAAACAGATCACCGTGCTGCAGGCCATGGGCATGTCCACCGATGTGTCGTCGACGACGGCGCACCGCCGCCTGAAGTCGCTGCGCAAAAAGGGCGTGATCATCCTGGTGGCCGACGAGGCCGACAACCGCGTGAAGTACGTCCAGCCCACGCCGGTGGCGCAGCAGTACTTCAGCCGCTTGGGTAAATGCCTGGACCAGGCCCGCGCTGACTGAGCCAGGCGCCCCCGCCTGCACCCTGCCGAACCCGCCCCAGGCGGGTTTTTCTTTTTCCGGGCCGCCCGTGCCGCCACACCCGTCCGGCTGCCGGCCAAGCCACGGAGGCCGGCTTCCTACAATGGCTGAGTTTTTCCGGCCTGTCGGCCGGGATTGGAAAGTAGGTGGACATGACTCTCTTGGTGACCGGCGGCGCCGGTTTCATTGGCGGCAACTTCGTGCTGGACTGGCTGGCCCGGCCCGGGGCCGAGCCGGTGGTGAACCTTGACAAGCTCACCTACGCAGGCAACCTCGAAACGCTGGCCAG
The DNA here is from genome assembly GCA_964450095.1 of uncultured Polaromonas sp. Lineage (GTDB taxonomy): Bacteria > Pseudomonadota > Gammaproteobacteria > Burkholderiales > Burkholderiaceae_C > Polaromonas. Next base: position 5,083 of record CAYVGD010000038.1, on the reverse strand, counting down.
CCTGCAGGGTGACGATCGCCATGTCTTCGTGCGCGGCGACATTGCAGACGCCGACCTCCTGGCCCGGCTGCTGGCCGAGCACCGGCCGCGTGCGGTGGTCAACTTTGCGGCCGAGTCGCACGTGGACCGCTCCATCCTGGGTCCTGAGGACTTCATCCAGACCAATGTGCTCGGCACCTTCCGCCTGCTGGAGGCGGTGCGCGCGCACTGGGGCCGGCTGGAGCCGGCACAGCAGGCCGCCTTTCGCTTCCTGCACGTGTCGACCGACGAGGTCTATGGCTCGCTGGGGCCGGGCGATCCGGCCTTCACCGAGCAGCACCGTTACGAGCCCAACAGCCCGTATTCGGCCAGCAAGGCGGCCAGCGACCACTTGGTGCGCGCCTACCACCACACGTACGGCCTGCCGGTGCTCACCACCAACTGCAGCAACAACTACGGGCCCTTCCATTTCCCGGAAAAGCTCATCCCGCTGATGATCGTCAACGCCCTGGCGGGCAAGCCACTGCCGGTGTACGGCGACGGCCTGCAGGTGCGCGACTGGCTCTATGTGAAGGACCACTGCAGCGCGATCTGCCGAGTGCTCGAGGCCGGCCGCCTGGGCGAGGTTTACAACGTGGGCGGCTGGAACGAGAAGGCCAACATCGAGATCGTGCACACGCTGTGCGACCTGCTCGACGAGATGCGGCCGCGCAGCGACGGGCGGAGCTACCGCGCGCAGATCACGCACGTGACCGACCGGCCGGGCCACGACCGGCGCTACGCGATCGATGCGCGCAAGCTCAGCGCCGAACTGGGCTGGCGGCCGGCCGAGACCTTCGAGTCCGGCATCCGCAAGACCGTGCGCTGGTACCTGGACAACCCCGGCTGGGTCGGGCGTGTGCAAAGCGGCGCCTACCGTGAATGGGTGCAGACCCAGTACGGCGAGGCCACCGCATGAAGATCCTGCTGCTGGGTCCTTCGGGGCAGGTGGGCTGGGAATTGCAGCGCAGCCTGAGTGCCCTGGGTGATCTGGTGGCGCTGGACCGCCACAGCAGTCCCTGGTGCGGCGACCTGGCCCAGGCCGACGCACTGGCCGAGGCCGTGCGCGCCATTGGCCCGCAGGTGATCGTCAATGCCGCGGCGCACACGGCGGTGGACCGGGCCGAGGCCGAGCCCGAGCTGGCCCGGCGCATCAATGCCACCGCCCCGGGCGTGCTGGCCCGCGAGGCCCAGCGCCTGGGCGCCTGGCTGGTGCACTACAGCACCGACTACGTGTTCGACGGCGGCGGCGAGCGCCCTTGGACCGAGGCCGATGCGACCGCGCCGCTCAATGTGTACGGCCAGACCAAGCGCGAGGGCGAATGCGCCATCGCAGACAGCGGCTGCCGGCATCTCATCTTCCGCACCAGCTGGGTCTACGCATCGCGCGGACAGAACTTCGCCCGGACCATGCTGCGCCTGGCCGGCGAGCGCGAGCTGCTCACCGTGATCGACGACCAGGTGGGCGCGCCCACCGGCGCGGACCTGCTGGCCGACGTCACGGCGCTGGCCTTGCGCCAGGCCCTGCAGCAGCCGCAGCTGGCCGGGCTCTACCACCTGAGCGCCGCCGGCGAGACCTCCTGGCACGGCTATGCCAGCCATGTGATCGAGCGCGCCCGGCAGATGCGGCCCGAGCGGCCCTGGAAGGTGCGTGAAATCCGCCCCGTGCCCAGCAGCGCCTTCCAGACCGCCGCCCGCCGCCCGCACAACTCACGCCTGGACACCGGCCGGTTGCGCCAGGCCTTCGGCCTGCACCTGCCGCACTGGCAACAGGGCGTGGACCGCATGCTCGAAGAAATCCTCTGAAAGGGAAACCACCATGACTTCTGCACGCAAAGGCATCATCCTGGCCGGCGGCTCCGGCACGCGGCTCTACCCGGTCACGCTGGCGGTGTCCAAGCAGCTCATGCCCGTGTATGACAAGCCGATGATCTATTACCCGCTGACCACGCTGATGCTGGCGGGCATCCGGGAGATCCTCATCATCTCCACGCCGCAGGACACGCCGCGCTTTGCCGAGCTGCTCGGCGACGGCAGCCAGTGGGGCCTGTCGCTGAGCTACGCAGTGCAGCCAAGCCCCGACGGGCTGGCGCAGGCCTACGTGATCGGGCGCGACTTCGTGGCCGGCGGCCCTTCGGCGTTGATCCTGGGCGACAACATCTACTACGGCCACGACCTGGAGGCCCAGCTCCGGCAAAGCCACGCCCGCACCGAGGGCGCCACCGTGTTCGCCTACCACGTGCACGACCCCGAGCGCTACGGCGTGGTCGAGTTCGACGGCCAGCGCCGCGCGGTGAGCATCGAGGAAAAGCCGGCCCGCCCGAAGTCAAACTACGCGGTCACCGGCCTGTACTTCTACGACGCGCAGGTGCTGGACATCGCGGCCGAGCTCAAGCCTTCTGCACGGGGCGAGCTCGAGATCACCGACGTCAACCGCGTCTACCTGGAACGCGGCCAGCTCAGCGTGGAGCTCATGGGGCGGGGCATGGCCTGGCTGGACACGGGCACGCACGACTCGCTGCTGGAGGCGGCGCAGTTCATCGCCACCATCGAGCACCGCCAGGGCCTGAAGATCGCCTGTCCCGAGGAGATCGCTTTCCGAAGAGGCTACATCGACGCGGCCCAGCTGGAGAAACTGGCCGCGCCCATGCTCAAGAACGGCTATGGCCGCTACCTGCAGCAGATCCTGCAAAGCCGGGTGTACTGAGCATGAAAGCCACCCCCACTTCCATTGCCGACGTGCTGGTCATCGAGCCACGGGTGTTCGGAGATGCCCGGGGCTTTTTCTTCGAGAGCTTCAACCAGCGCGCCTTCGCCCAGGCCACCGGGCTGGACGCGCAGTTCGTGCAGGACAACCACAGCCGCAGCAGCCGTGGTGTGCTGCGTGGCCTGCACTACCAACTGCGCCAGCCGCAGGGCAAGCTGGTGCGCGTGGTGCGCGGTCGCGTGTTCGACGTGGCGGTGGACCTGCGGCGCAGTTCGCCCACCTTCGGCCGCTGGGTGGGCGTGGAGCTGTCGGAGGAAAACCACCGCCAGCTCTGGGTGCCGCCCGGCTTTGCCCATGGTTTCATGGTGCTCAGCGAATCGGCCGACTTCCTCTACAAGACCACCGACTACTACGCCCCCGAGCACGAGCGCTGCATCGCGTGGAACGACCCGGCACTCGCCATCGACTGGCCGCAGGGCCTGGCACCGCAGCTGTCGGCCAAGGACCAGGCTGGCAAGCCCCTGGCCGATGCCGAGTGTTTTGACTGAACCGCCACCCTGCAGGGGCCGGCGGCGCGCCGGGTCGCTGCTGCACAATGCGGGCTTCTGTTGTTCGTTCCCCGTCGTCTTGCCATGTCCACCCCTGAAAACGCGCTCTCCAGCATCGCCCCCACCCTGAAGGCCGAGATCCTGGCCCAGGCGCTGCCGTACATCCGCAGGTTCCACGGCAGGACCCTGGTCATCAAGTACGGCGGCAACGCCATGACCGACCCGGCACTGCAGGCGGCTTTTGCCGAGGACGTGGTGCTGCTCAAGCTGGTGGGCATGAACCCGGTGGTGGTGCACGGCGGTGGCCCCCAGATCGAGACCGCGCTCAAGCGCCTGGGCAAGCAGGGCCAGTTCATACAGGGCATGCGCGTCACCGACGGCGAGACCATGGAGGTGGTGGAGTGGGTGCTGGCCGGCGAGGTGCAGCAGGACATCGTGGGCCTCATCAACCAGGCCGGCGGCAAGGCCGTGGGCCTGACCGGCCGCGATGGTGGCCTGATCCGTGCCCGCAAGCTCAAGATGCTGGACCTGCAGGACCCCAGCAAGGAGCACGATGTGGGCCAGGTGGGCGACATCGTGCAGATCGATCCGTCCGTGGTGCGTGCCCTGCAGGACGACCAGTTCATTCCCGTGGTCAGCCCCATCGGCTTCGGCGAAGCCAACGAGAGCTACAACATCAACGCCGACGTGGTGGCCGCCAAGCTCGCCACGGTGCTGCAGGCGGAAAAGCTGGTGATGCTCACCAACATCCGGGGCGTGCTGAACAAGGCGGGCGAGCTGATCACCGACCTCACGCCGCGCCAGATCGACGAGCTCGTGGCCGACGGCACCATCAGCGGCGGCATGCTGCCCAAGCTGGCCGGCGCGATCGATGCGGCCAAGAGCGGGGTCAACGCGGTGCACGTGGTCGATGGCCGCGTGCCGCATGCCATGCTGCTGGAGATCCTGACCGACCAGGCCTACGGCACCATGATCCATTCCCACTGAAGCCGTGGCCGCACGGCGCCCCACGGTTTCTGCATCCCCATCCGCGGCCCATGTCCTTGCCTGAGCACGCACCGACTCCCGCGCCGCCTGCGCCCGGTGCTGTGCAGGGGGAGGACCCGGCTGCGCCTGGGCCTGCTGGCGCGGGCGGTGCGCAGCCTGAGCGCACCGCGTCCGGGGAGCCTGCCGAGCCAGTCACCCCCGTCCGGCGCCGGCCGCGCCAGGGCGAGCGCCGCGTCCAGATCCTGCAGACGCTGGCACAGATGCTGGAGCAGCCCGCGGGCGAGCGCATCACCACCGCGTCGCTGGCGGCCCGCCTGTCGGTGAGCGAGGCGGCGCTCTACCGCCACTTCGCCAGCAAGGCCCAGATGTTCGAGGCGCTGATCGATTTCATCGAGCAGTCGGTGTTCACCCTGGTCGGCCAGGTGCAGGAGCGCAGCGCCGAGCCCCGCCTGCAGGCCGGGCGCATCTTGCAGGTGGTGCTCCAATTCGCAGAGAAGAACCCGGGCATGGCCCGCGTGATGGCCGGCGATGCGCTGGTGTTCGAGCACGAGCGGCTGCAGGCGCGCATGAATTTCTTTTTCGACAAGCTCGAGGCCGCCATGCGCCAGGCCCTGCGCGAGGCGCAGGCCGCGGGCCCCGGTCCGGGCCCGGATCCGGTGGTGGAGGCTTCGCTGCTGCAGGGCTTTTTGCTCGGTCGCCTGCAGCGCTTTGTGCGCTCGGGCTTCAAGCGCTCACCCACGGAGCACCTCGAGCCCGTCCTGGCCCGTCTGCTGGGCTGAACCCTCCGGCCGTCAGGGCCGGGCCGGCCCCAGCGCCTGCTGCC
>CAYVGD010000037.1:6608-14752 GCA_964450095.1 uncultured Polaromonas sp. | reverse complement strand
ACCCTATGTCCCTCCTGAGATTTCCCCTCCGCGCCACGACGCTGGTTGCCGCCGCCGGCCTGATGCCTCTGTGTGCCCATGCCAATCCGCCGCTGGACTCGCCGTACTACAGCGACCAGCGCGCCAGCTTCAACAAAGACGCCACAGCAGATGCGCTGAGCATCATCGGTGCATTGTCCTGTTACATCCGCAACATGGCCCCTGAGCAGGCGTTCAACGTTGTGGGCACGGCTCCTTATGTGGCCATGGTGGAAGTCAAAAAGTGCGACTCCGATCAGCAATCTTCTGACAGCACGACTGGCTCAGTGGCGGTTTCCAAGAAGTACGACACGGCCGTGCTGGAATCCACTGTGACCCAGGAGGGGATGCTGCAGTCCAAGATATGGATGTCGGGCAAAGACGAACGGGACATCGAGGTGCGGACATGGGCCATTGTGCGCATCACCGCAGGCCCACAAAAGGCACCTCCCTTTGGTGCGTGGGAAATCAGCTGGTGCGATGACTTCAATGCCGCCACCCGTGATTGCCAGGCCCTTGGATTTGCCAGGGTCGACGGCACGGGCCTGAGAGCGTACTACTCAGACGTTTTCACCGATGGCAATCAACAGGGCCGATACGAAGGTGCGGTGTCAGGAGAGGTTTCGGCGGATCAAAGCATCGGTGGAGGAAAGTTCAGGACGACGGAAACCTTCAACGGGGCGCCTGTCGCTGACCTGCAGGGCAGCTACAGCTTCGGGCAAGGGCGCATGCACACCAGTCTTTCCGATTCTGTTCAGAACACCCAAAGTACCCAATGTCGTATCCCGGATTCTGGTGCGCCTGGTGCCAGGGTGTCGAATTGGGAAACTTGGCTTTATGACCTGACAACGGGTCAGCGCGCGGACCTCAACTCAGGCTTCAGCCTTCGCGATGCAAGCGGCAACTGGGGGTGGGCCGGCTATTGGGGTGTGAGCGTAGGCAATCGAGCCGTCACCAACGGGGAAGCGCTTACTCGAGTCAACAGCGACGGTCAGGTCACCGGCAACTTCAATGCCGTGGTTGCCAAGGGACGCTTGCAAAAGATCCAAATAGACTCTTCGAGCCTGACTGCGCTGGCGGGTCTGCCCTTGAAAGCCTGGGGCCCTAGGAGCATGGCGGGGCTGACGGTCCGGCCGGACGATCACGTGGACCTGAGCTTTCGCTGGGTCATCAGCAATGGCAGCGCTTCGATGGAGGTTAATGGTTACACCGAATGCGGCAACGGTAGTTGCACTTCATCGTCCATCGCACCGCGAACTGTCAGCCTCAGCAATCTGCTGACTCAGTGGGGGCAGGACGCTGTCTTCGCTCGAACGGACGGGACCAACACCCAATACACCATTACCCTGGCGCAGTGGCAGGAGTCTGGGGGTTCGTGGCAACGCGCCACTTACACCAGCCCCGCTTCCGTACCCGTCAACGTTCGAATTCAAAGCACCGTCATCCCCGGCGACACGTCGGTTCCCGAGTCCCTGGTTTGCCTAGGCAGCTGTGTCGACGCAAGCATGAGGGTTCTCGAAGAACACCAGATTCCTGCAACGCCCACGCCCAGAACGTACAGGTGGGATCGGAACTCCGGCAATTTGCAGGTCGCTGGCCAGGATGTGGATTTCACGGCAACGGACAGTCGCACTTTTTATTCGGGTGTGCTTGTTGCGCCAAACGACCTCGGCGCTTTGTCATGCCAGGTTGTCGGCGGCGCTGGCATGGTGCCCGGCTATTGCGGCCACCAAGCCGACCGCAACCTGCGCACGTATTACCGCTGGGAGAGCGGACCCAACAACTGGAACCGCTACACCGGCATCAAGGATGCGCAGGGGGCCGTCATGACTTTCGATCCCCCGTGGAACGTCACTTACGACGTGCCTGCTGGTGATGCATCTGCTGGAGCTTATGCTGGCAAGACCGTCAGTATTCAGTATCCCGGCAATGGTCAACTTTGGGTGCCCGGGTATTGCTTCGACGCTGTCACCGATGAGCGCAAGAACTGTAGCAAGGACACCGAGTGGGCCAGCGAATTCGCTATCCCCTTTGACTTGCAAAACGGCCGGGTCACCCGCACGTCGGACAACAAGCAGTATTTGGTCAAGACGCTCAAGCGCGGTGTGTTCTACCCATCCACCAGCAGCAGCGAATGCTCCTCGCGCGGTTTGGATGCTCGAGCCACGAGCTATCAAAATGCAGCACTGCCCACCCGCAGCGACTGGCTGAACCCGGCTGACCCCGCATCGGCCAACTACATTGGCCAATGGCGTGCTGCCACCGCCGCGCCGCTGGTGATCGACGGGAAGCTCCAGCGCTGAGCTTGGCCGGTGGGCTGGTCGGTGCCTGGCTCTACCCCGGTTGCGAACTGCCAGGCAGGGCCCGTGTGACGCCTGCCCGGTCAGTACAATCCGGCCGCTTCCCCCGCGCCGGGCAGGGCATGGGCCCTGGCCGGCGGCTTCAGCGGCTCGCCCGCCTGCCGCACGCGCCCACGGGGACCGTCACTCCACAGGAATCCCCATGAGTTTGAAATGCGGCATCGTGGGCTTGCCCAACGTCGGCAAGTCCACCCTGTTCAACGCCTTGACCAAGGCCGGCATCGCGGCCGAGAACTACCCGTTCTGCACCATCGAGCCCAACACGGGCGTGGTGGAGGTGCCGGACCCGCGCCTGGCGCAGCTGGCCGCGATCGTGAAGCCCGAGCGGGTGGTGCCGGCCATTGTCGAGTTCGTGGACATCGCAGGCCTGGTGGCCGGCGCCAGCCAGGGCGAAGGCCTGGGCAACCAGTTCCTTGCGCACATCCGTGAGACCGATGCCATCGTGAACGTGGTGCGTTGCTTCGAGGACCCGAACGTCATCCACGTGGCGGGCAAGGTGGACCCCATCGCCGACATCGAGGTCATCCAGACCGAGCTGTGCCTGGCCGACCTGGGCACGGTGGAAAAAGGCCTGCAGCGCTACACCAAGGCCGCCAAGAGCGGCAACGACAAAGAGGCGGCCAAGCTGGTGGCGCTGCTGACCAAGGTGCAGGCCGTGCTCAACGAGGGCCGGCCCGCGCGCACCCTGGACCTGTCGGACGAAGAGCGCGCGCTGCTCAAGCCGCTGTGCCTGATCACGGCCAAGCGGGCCATGTTCGTGGGCAACGTCAGCGAAGACGGCTTCGAGAACAACCCGCTCCTGCAGCGCCTTGAGGAGTACGCCGCCAGCCAGAACGCCCCCGTGGTGGCGATCTGCGCCAAGATGGAGGCCGACATGGCCGACATGAGCGACGAGGACAAGGAGCTGTTCCTGGCCGAGATGGGTCAGAGCGAGCCAGGCCTGAACCGCCTCATCCGCGCAGCCTTCAAGCTGCTGGGCCTGCAGACCTACTTCACCGCCGGCGTCAAGGAAGTGCGCGCCTGGACCATCCGCATCGGCGACACCGCGCCGCAGGCGGCCGGCGTGATCCACGGCGACTTCGAGCGCGGCTTCATCCGCGCCCAGACCATCGCCTTTGACGACTATGTCGCGCTCAAAGGCGAGCAAGCCGCCAAGGACGCGGGCAAGATGCGCAGCGAAGGCAAGGAATACGTCGTCAAGGACGGCGACGTGATGAACTTCCTCTTCAACGTCTGAGCCCGAGCAGCGCCCGCCCGCTGGCAAGGCGCCCCATCACCCTGGCAAGGAGCCGCCCATGAATGAGCCCATTCGCCTGTCCAAGCGGGTGGCCGAGCTCATGCGGTGCTCGCGTCGCGAGGCCGAGCAGTACATCGAAGGCGGCTGGGTCACGGTCGAGGGCCGGGTGGTCGAAGCGCCGCAGGCCCGCGTGCTCAACGAGCGCGTCGAGGTCGACCCCCACGCGCGGCTTTCTGACCTGGTGCCGGTCACGCTTTTGCTGCACAAGCCCGCTGGTGCCGAGGCCGGGCTGGGTGCGCTGCCGGACAGCCCCCCCGCCGCGGACTGGCTCCGTCCTGAGAACTGGGCCGGTGGACCGGGCAGCCGTCCTCCGCTGCAGCGCCACTTCAAGGAGCAGGCGCTGGTGACGCCGCTGGCGCCCCGGGCCAGCGGGCTGGTGGTTTTCACGCAGGACTGGCGGATCGTTCGCAAGCTGCGCGAGGACGCTGCCTTCATGGAGCACGAGGTGGTGGTGGAAGTCGGCGGCACGGTGCAGCCTGGGGGCATCGAGCGGCTGAGCCGGGCGGACCACGGCATCTTGCTTGACGGGCGCCCCTTGGGTCCCTGCAAGGTCAGCTGGCAGAGCGAGGCGCGGCTGCGCTTTGCGCTCAAGGGCGAACAGCCCGGGCAGATCGCCCGGCTGTGCGAGGCCGTGGGCCTGCAGGTCCAGGGCATGCGGCGTCTGCGCATCGGTCGGGTGGCGCTGGGGCGCCTGGCACCGGGCCAGTGGCGCTACCTCGAACCGCACGAGCGCTTTTGACAGCCCCCGGCCGCGCGGCCTGACCAGTTCCTTGCGCACATCCGTGAGACCGATGCCATCGTGAACGTGGTGCGCTGCTTCGACGACCCGAACGTCATCCACGTGGCGGGCAAGGTGGCTACCATCGCCGGCATCGAGGTCATCCAGACCGAGCACGGCGACTTCGAGCGCGGCTTCATCCGCGCCCAGACCACCGCCTTTGACGACTGTGTCGCACTCCACAGCGAGCAGGCCGCCAAGGGCGCGGGCAAGACGCGCAGTGAAGGCAAGGAATGAAGGCAAAGAGTGCGTCGTCGAGGACGGCGACGTGATGAACTTCCTCCTCAACGTCTGAGGCCCAGCCCTTACCGAGACAACGCCCGCTTGACGCGGGCGTTGTGCTTTGAGGCCAGGGTCTAGCGCCTGTTGCTTGTCCTGCGCGGTCTTCTGGCGTTGCTCCTGCAGGGATTGATCGAGTTTCTGCTGGGTCTGGCTGGCGGTTTCCTGAGCCTGCTGGAGCTGGCGGTTGGCTTCGCCGAGCTTTTGCTCGGCCTGCGCGAGGGCGGCGCGCGCATCGTCGCGCGCCTGGGTGAGCGCAGCGTCTCCCGGGGCTTGCGCCAGCGCCGCTTCAGCCTGCGCCACGGCCTGTTGCGCCGCGTTTTTCTCGGCCTGGGCCTGGGTCTTGGCCTGCTGCGAGGCCTTGAGTTCGCGCTGGGCGATTTCCAGGGCGGCGCTGGTCTGCTCGCGCGCTTGTGCGGCCAGGGCCTGGGCGGCCGCCTGGTCGGCATCGGTTTGCTCCAGGGCCTGCTGTTGCTTGAGCGCTGCTTCGCGCACCTGCCGGGCGCGCGTGGCGTCGGCCTGCGCGGTGTCGGCCTGGGCCTGGGCCTCCAAGATGCCGGATTCCGCCTGCGTGAGCGCCGCCTGCGCCTGGGTCACCGCCTGGTCGGCCAGTTCCAATCGCGCCTGGGCTTGCTGCTGGGCCTGGCGGGCCTGGGTCAATGCCCTGTCCCGGCCCTGCAAGGCTTCCTGGGCCTGTTGCAGCGCGGCTTCGGCCTGTGCCATGGCCTGGCCGTCGCCCAGCCCCTGCGCCTGGCGCAGCGCCGCCTGGGCCTGGTCGCGCGTCTGCAGGGCAGCCTGGCGTTCGGTCTCGGCGGTCTGGAGCTGGGCCTGGGCCGCGGTCAGCTGCTGCTGCGCCTGGCTTTGCGTGGACACCGCGCTGCTGAGGCCGGACAGCGCCTGCGCCTTGGCCGCGGTCGCTTGCTGCACGCTGGCCTGTGCCTGCGCGCGCGCGGTGATGGCCGCCTGCTCGGCGGCGGCCGCCTCGGCCTGCAGGGTCACGGTGTCTTCCAGCGCCCGGGCGCGGGTGCGCTCGATGGCGGCGCTTTGCTCGAGCATCTCCCGTGCCTCGTCCACCTGTTCGCGGGTCTGGGCCAGGGTTTGCTCGAGCGCGGCTTTTTCAGCGCCGCTGGCCCGTTCGATCTGCGCCTGCAGTTCGGCGATGTGGTCGAGCGACTCGATCAGCTGCTGCTGCGTCAGTGCCTGAGCGCCCACCTTCTGGCCGTGGGCTTGTTGCTGGGCGTCGATGCGGGCCTGCAGTTGTTCGATCTGCTGGCGCGCCTGCTGGCGCTGGGCTTCGGTGGCGTCGGGCCGGTCGAGCACGGCCTGCGCGGCCTGGCGTTCGGACACCAGGCGCTGCAGCTGTTCGCTGAGCACCTGCTGGGCGTACTGCTGGTCGGCATCGGCCTGCTTCCAGCGCGCCAGCGCCTCGGGGTCGTTGCGCACCAGGCTGAGCACGCGGGCATCGGCCGCGCGCTGCAGCGCGGTGTCGGCCTGGGTTTCGGCCAGCTGTTCGATGCGCAGCCGGGCCTCGGCCAGCATGGCCTGGGCGGCCGCGTCCTGGGGAGCGATGGCGAGCTTTCTCTGGGCCTGGACGGTCTGCGCCAGCTTCTCGCTCAGGCTCTCGGCCATCAGCCGGTCGAGGCGGCTTTGCGCCACCAGCCGCTCGGTCCAGGCCACGGCCTCGGCGCCTTGCAGGCTGCCCAGGTGCTGCACATCGGCCGCCTGCACCGCGGCCTGGTCGCTCATGGCGGTGGCCAGCCGGTGAAGACCGTTCATGGCCTGGTCCAGCGCGGCCAGGGCCTGCAGCTTGAGTGCCGCGCTCACCCCCGGGCTGTTGATCACGCGCAGGGCGTCCGTGAGCTGGGCCTGGTAGCTGGCCTGCGCGGCCAGCTGGGCGGTGGCGGCATCGGCCTGCTGGTCCAGCAGGGTCTGCACGCGCGCCTTGTCCGCGGGGGTGCTGGCCCGGGCGAGCTGGTCCTGCCAGAAGGCCTGGGTCTGCGCCTGGCTCTGCGTGGCCGCCTGCAGCCGCGCCTGCAGCGCGGGCGCTCCCGCCTCCTCGGCGGTGGCCCATTCGCGCAGCGCCTGCGTCAGACGCACTTCCGCCATGCTGGCGCCAGGCGCCGGGCTCAGGGACTTCCATTGCGAGGTCAGGGCGAGGCGCTCGGCTTCGAAGTCCTGCAGCCGCGACAAGAGCGTGCCCGAGGCCGCGCGCTCACCCTGGGTCTTGAGCGCTGCCAGGGTGTCGCCGTAGCGGATGCCATGGGCCAGCTCGGCCTGCCCCAGGCCCTGCGCCAGCAGGGCCTGGGCGTTGGCGCCCGCGCCGCCGGTGCTCCTGAAACTCGACTGCCCGGTTGAGGCGTCGAAGGAAATGCCGGCCACCAGGGCCTGGATCACCTGCTGGATCGAGCCGGCGTGCGAGATCGCGGCCAGCACGCGCCCGTAGTCGTTGATGGCGGTGACCGGGTTGCCGCTGCGGTCGGTCACCGGCAGGGCCTCGGCCTGGGTCACATCGAGGTCGGCCCCCAAGCCGAACAGCTGGGCCACCGAACGGTTGCTCTGGCGCACCGTGAGTGCCGATGCATTGGCCACCCGGTAGCCTGCGGCGAGCGCCTGGTCCGCGCTCTGGCCCGTGGCCAGCGAAGCCGCGATCTCGGTCAGCGGCGTGACGTTGGCGCTCAGGTTCGCTGCGCCTTGCTCGAGCACGACCAAGGCGCGCAGGGGCCCGGGCAGGTCCACCGGGCCGCCGGCTTCGTCCATGTAATCCGCGCTGGGCCGGGTGGGGTCGCTGTCCACGTCATAGATCACCACCGTCACCACGCCCGTGTGCCGGACGGAGAGCTGGTAGCGGCCCTCGTCGTCAACGTCGATGCCACTGGCCAGCAGTTCGCCTGACGCGGCATACACGTTGACCTTGAGCTCGTTGCCCGCGATCACCGGTCCCGCCACGATCGTGCCCTGCAAGTTGACCGGGGCCGCTGCTGGTGTTGGTGCTGGTACCGGTGCCGGTGCCGGTGCCGGTGCGGGCGAGGGAGCCTGGAGCGCAAGGGCTCCTTGGCTCCCTTGGTTCAGCACCTGCGCGCCGGCCATCAGCCCGCCGGCGAACAGCAGCGCGTTGGCCGGAAGCACCGTGCCTGCAGCCGGGGTGTCGGCCCGGGACGCGTTTGCGCCTGTCTCCGTGGGTGCAGGTGCCGCGGGGCTGTCGGGTGCCGCCGGGGCTTGCGCTACTTCCCAGGCGTCGTTGTCTGCATCCTCGAGCGCCTCGGCATCTTGGGTGTCGACTTCGTCTTCCGCCCGCCTGCGTTTCCTGCGCGACGATGCTGGCGCTGCTGCGCCAGGCGGCTCGATCGAAGCCTGGCTGGGCGCTCCAGCCTTGGCTTGGGGGGTGCGCTGCAGCCGTGTCTCTGTCGGTGCG
>CAYVGD010000037.1:0-6598 GCA_964450095.1 uncultured Polaromonas sp. | reverse complement strand
GGCCAGCTCGCCTGCCTCATGTCTCGCAGGAACCTGAGTTTCGGCAGACAGGGCGTTGGTGGGCAGCGGTGGTGGGGCAGGGCGCGGCTCGTCCATGGCTAGTTGACGTTTCAGGTGAGGTGAAGAAAGCAAAATGTAATAGAAATATGAAATTTGTAGTAAAAAGTAACGAAAAACAAACTGTTTTCGGCCGGGTACACACCTGTTGACGGAGCTTCTCTTGTGCGCCGCTCACTGTCGGCGCACTTTTGAAGACTGACACCCGCGCACGTCCTGTGAGTGGTTTCGCACCCCAAGGTCGCCCCGCCACGCTTCAGGGCTCATCCTTCATTTCCTGCCGGGTTTGGCTGACACGTTTTTGCTGATCCTGGCCAATGTGGCCTGGCGCACACGGGGCTTCAATGGACGACGCGGGAATCAGCCCGTGCCTACCCATGAGGAAACCAATGATCAAGAAAACCATGTTGGCCGCAGCGCTCGGCCTCATCCTGGCCGGCCAGGCCGTCGCCCAGACGGCCGGTGACAGCCCGTGGCTGGTGCGCGTGCGCGCCACGCACATCGACATGGCCAACAAAGACGGCACCGGCCTGGGCCTGGAAGTGAACAACAAGACCTTCGCGGCGGTCGATGTGTCCTACTTCTTCACCCCCAATTTCGCGGCCGAGCTGGTGCTGACCACGCCGCAGGAGCAGCGCGTGACCTCAACGGTGTTGGGCACCCAGCTCGGCACCTTCAAGCACCTGCCGCCCACCCTTACGCTGCAGTACCACTTCACCGGCATTCCGCTGTTCAAGCCTTATGTGGGTGCGGGCGTGAACTACACGCGCATTTCGGATGTGAGCTTGGGCGGCGCCGGCCTTGAAAAAGACAGTTGGGGCGCTGCCCTGCAGCTGGGCGCGGACGTGCCGATCACCCGCAACTGGTGGTTCAACGTCGATGTGAAGAAGGTGCAGATCCGCTCTGACGTCACGGTGGGCGGCCAGAACCTCGGCGAGCTCAAGCTCGACCCGACCCTGGCCAGCGTGGGCATTGGCTACCGCTTCTGAGCCACGCCTGCTTCTCGGCAAGCCCCGCAGTGCGGGGCTTTTTGCTGGGCAGGGCGATGCCGGGGCGGGTCGTGCGCTTCGGGGTGCTCCCCCCGCGCGCATCCTGAAAAAAGATTCAGAAGCTGATGCCGCCTGGAAACACCCAGAGCAGGGCCGCCGTCATCAGCAGGTAGCGCAGGAACTTGCCGATGGCCATGTACAGCAGGCACGGCCAGAAAGGAAAGCGCAGCCAGCCGGCCACCGCGCACAGCGGATCGCCCACGGCCGGCAGCCACGACAGCAGGCAGGCCTTGGGGCCCAGCCGTTCCAGCCAGGCCAGGGCGCGGCCGTGGGTGCGCGAGCCGCGGTACTTGTCTGACACCCGGTGCGCACCCCAGCCCAGCCACCAGTCGAGCGCGCCGCCCAGCGTGTTGCCCGCAGTCGCCACCAGGATGGCCGGCCAGAAGAGCTCGGGCTGCAGCTTGACCAGGCCGAACACCGCCGGCTCCGACCCCATGGGCAGGAGCGTGGCCGAGACGAACGCAATGACGAACACCGTGCTCAGGCCGAACTGCGGCAGGGCCAGCAGCTCCAGTAGGCGCGGTATCCAGTCGTCCATGGCGGCGCGAGTATAGGCAGGCGCTGCGGCCCCGCGCTGGCCTGGGGTCGGGGTCGGTTTGCTGAAAATTTAGGCAGCTACAATCCGCTTCCCTTTTTTCCGAGCCCCCTGGTCCGCCCCCCATGCACATCGGCCGATACGCCCTGGCGAACAACGTGTTTGCCGCGCCCATGGCCGGCGTCACGGACCGGCCGTTCCGGCAGCTGTGCAAGGCGCTGGGCGCGGGCTACGCGGTCAGCGAGATGGTCACCTCCCGGCGCGAGCTGTGGAACAGCCTGAAGACCTCGCGCCGGGCCAACCACGAGGGCGAGGTGGAGCCGATCGCGGTGCAGATCGCCGGCACCGATCCGGCCGAGATGGCCGAGGCCGCGGTCTACAACATCGAGCGCGGCGCGCAGATCATCGACATCAACATGGGCTGCCCGGCCAAGAAGGTGTGCAACAAGTGGGCGGGCTCGGCGCTGATGCAGAACGAGCCGCTGGCCGTGGCGATCGCCGAGGCCGTGGTGCGCGCCTGCGAGCCGCACGGCGTGCCGGTCACGCTCAAGATGCGCACCGGCTGGTCCGCCGGGCACAAGAACGCGGTGCTGCTGGCCCGCGCGTTCGAGGGTGTGGGCATCCAGATGGTCACCGTGCACGGCCGCACCCGGGAGCAGGGCTACAAGGGCCTGGCCGAATACGACACCATCGCGGCCGTCAAGGCTGCGGTGCGCATCCCGGTGGTGGCCAACGGTGACATCACCTCGCCCCAAAAAGCCCGCGCCGTGCTGGACCACACCGGTGCCGACGCGGTGATGATCGGCCGGGCCGCGCAGGGGCGGCCCTGGATCTTCCGCGAGGTGGCGCACTTCCTGGCCACGGGCGAGTTGCTGGCGCCGCCCCTGGTGGCCGAGGTCCGGCGCGTGCTGCTGGCGCACCTGCAGGACCACCATGGCCTTTACGGCGAGTTCTCCGGCGTGCGCTCGGCGCGCAAGCACATCGGCTGGTACGTGCGGGCGCTGCCCGGCGGCGAGGCCTTCCGCGAGCGCATGAACCTGCTGCAAGACAGCCAGGCGCAGATCGACGCCGTGGCCGCGTTCTTCGACGAACTGGCCCGCCACACCGACCGCATGCCCGCGTCCGCAGAGACCGCGCCCCTGCCCGAAGACACCGAAGAGGCGTCCGCCTGAGCGCGGCCCACCACAACAAGAAGATCGCCATGAGCAAAAAACACATCGAGGAGTGCATCCGCACCAGCCTGGAGGGGTATTTCAAGGACCTGGGCGGCATCGAGCCGGCCGGCATCTACGACATGATGGTCAAGGTCGTGGAAAAGCCCATGCTCGAGGTGGTGATGCAGCACGCCGACCACAACCAGTCGCGCGCGGCCGAGTGGCTGGGCCTGAACCGCAACACCCTGCGCAAGAAGTTGCTTGAGCACAAGCTCATCAAGTAAGGCCCGCCGCGGCCCGGCAGCAACGCGGTGCGCTGCGCAGCCGTTGCAGAACAACCAACCTCCTCCGAGAAAACCGACCTCCATGCACGCACTCCTTTCCGTCTCCGACAAGACCGGCATCGTTGAACTTGCCCAGGGCCTCCATGACCTGGGCATCGGCCTGCTCTCCACCGGCGGCACCGCCAAGCTCCTGGCCGACAAGGGCCTGCCCGTCACGGAGGTGGCCGAGATGACCGGCTTTCCCGAGATGCTGGACGGCCGCGTGAAGACGCTGCACCCCAAGGTGCACGGCGGCCTGCTGGCGCGCCGCGACCTGCCCGAGCACATGGCCGCGCTGCGCCGCCACAACATCGCCACCATCGACATCCTGGTGGTCAACCTCTACCCCTTCGAGGCCACGGTGGCCCGGCCTGGCTGCACGCTGGAAGACGCCATCGAGAACATCGACATTGGCGGGCCGGCCATGGTGCGTTCGGCCGCCAAGAACTGGAAAGACGTGGCCGTGCTCACCGACGCCTCGCAGTACGCGGGCGTGCTGGAAGAACTCCGGGCCGGCGGCAAGAAGCTCAGCGATGCCACGCGCTTTGCGCTGTCGGTGGCGGCGTTCAACCGCATCAGCCAGTACGACGGCGCGATCAGCAACTACCTCTCGTCCATCGCCTTCGACCAGCCCGAGGGCGTGTCCCAGCGCCACGAGTACCCGGCGCAAAGCAACGCCCAGTTCGTCAAGCTCCAGGACCTGCGCTACGGCGAGAACCCGCACCAGACCGCGGCCTTCTACCGCGACCTGCACCCCGCCCCCGGCTCGCTGGTGACCGCCAGGCAACTGCAGGGCAAGGAGCTGAGCTACAACAACATCGCCGATGCGGACGCCGCCTGGGAGTGCGTCAAGGGCTTCGAGGCCCCGGCCTGCGTGATCGTCAAGCACGCCAACCCCTGCGGCGTGGCCCTGGGGCGCGACGCGCACGAGGCCTATGCCAAAGCCTTCCAGACCGACCCGACCAGTGCCTTTGGCGGCATCATCGCCTTCAACCGCACGCTGGACAAAACCGCCGCCGAAGCGGTGTCCAAGCAGTTCGTGGAAGTGCTCATGGCCCCCGGCTACAGCGCCGAGGCGCTCGAGGTGTTCAAGGCCAAGGCCAATGTGCGCGTGCTCGAGATTGCGCTGCCCGCAGGCGGCGCCAGCGCCTGGGAGCAGGGCCGCAATGCACAGGACATCAAGCGCATTGGCTCGGGCCTGCTCATCCAGACGGCCGACAACCACGAACTCCAGCGCGCCGAGCTCAAGGTGGTGACCCGGCTGCAGCCCACGCCGCAGCAGCTCGACGACCTGATGTTCGCCTGGAAGGTGGCGCAGTACGTCAAGAGCAACGCCATCGTGTTCTGCAAGGACGGCATGACCCTGGGCGTGGGCGCCGGGCAGATGAGCCGGCTCGACTCGGCCCGCATCGCCAGCATCAAGGCCGAACACGCCAAGCTCTCGCTGCAGGGAACGGCCGTGGCCAGCGACGCATTTTTCCCCTTCCGCGACGGCCTGGACGTGGTGGTGGACGCGGGCGCCAGCTGCGTCATCCAGCCCGGCGGCTCCATGCGCGACCAGGAGGTGATCGACGCGGCCAACGAACGCGGCGTGGTCATGGTGTTCTCGGGCGTTCGCCACTTCCGCCACTGAGCGCGGCATCGCTCCCACCTGATCGGCCCCGCTTGAACTTCTCACACCTCGGCCTCGCACCGGCGCTTCAGGGCGCGCTCCAATCGCTGGGGTTCGACGGCGCCACGCCCATCCAGGCCGAAGCCATGGCGCCGGCGCTTGCCGGTCGCGACGTCTGGGCCACCGCCCCCACCGGATCGGGCAAGACCCTGGCCTTTGCGCTGCCGCTGGTGCAGCAGCACCTGCTGAGGCCGCGCAGCACCGCCTACCGCCGACCCGTTCGCACGCTGGTGCTGGTGCCCACGCGCGAGCTGGCCGTGCAGGTCGGCGAGGTGCTCTCCGGGCTGGGCTTTCCCCTGCGGCTGAAGGTGGCGGTGGTGTACGGCGGGGTGTCCATCAACCCTCAGATGATGGGCCTGCGCGGCGGTGCGGACATCGTGGTGGCCACACCCGGCCGCCTGCTGGACCTGGTGGACCACAACGCCCTGCACCTGGCCGAACTGGAGCACCTGGTGCTCGACGAGGCCGACCGCCTGCTGGACCTGGGCTTTGCCGATGAACTGCAGCGCGTGCTGGCGCTCTTGCCCACGCAGCGCCAGACCCTGCTGTTTTCAGCCACCTTCGGCGAGTCTGTGCGGGCGCTGGCGCAGGGCCTGCTGCGCGAGCCGGTGCGCATCACCATCGAGGCGGTGGAGGAAAAAGCACCCGACATTGCGCAGCGCGCCCTCGCGGTGGACGACAAGCGGCGCACCGCCTTGCTGCGCCATCTCATCGCGCATGGCAGCTGGACGCGCGTGCTCGTGTTCGTGGCCACGCGCTACGCCTGCGAGCACGTGGCGGGCAAGCTGCAGCAGGCCGGCATCCCGGCCGCCGCCTTCCATGGCGAGATGAGCCAGGGCGGCCGCCAGCAGGTGCTCGACGCCTTCAAGGCCGGCCGCTGGAAGGTGGTGGTCACCACCGACCTGGCCTCGCGCGGCATCGACATCGCGCGGCTGCCCGTGGTCGTGAACTACGACCTGCCCCGCTCGGCCACCGACTACACCCACCGCATCGGCCGCACCGGCCGCGCCGGCGCCCGCGGCGAGGCCGTGAGCTTCGTCACCGCCCACGCGCAGGCCCACTGGGCGCTCATTCGCAAGCGCGAAAAGCTCGAAATCGCGCTCGAAGTGGAGCCGGGCTTCGAACCCCTGGACGAAGCGCCGCCCGCCGCGCCCGGCAACGGCGGCATCAAGGGCAAGCGCCCGAGCAAGAAAGACAAGCTGCGCGCAGCGCAAGGCCAGCCGCGCAAGTAAGCGCTCCCGGCCGCCCTTGCCGGGCGCCCTGGGCAGCCCCGCCCGGGGTAAACCCATCCGTTTCGCGCTATCGTTGTTGCATGAAGCTTCTTTTCGTCTGCATGGGCAACATCTGCCGCAGCCCCACGGCCGAAGGCGTGATGCGCCAGCGCCTGGTGCAAGCGGGCCTGGCCGAGCGCATCACCGTCGACTCGGCTGGCACGCACAACTTCCATCCCGGCAAGGCCCCCGACGTGCGAACGCAAAAGCACGCGGCCCTGCGCGGCTACGACCTCTCGGCCCTGCGCGCCCGGCAGGGGGTCGATGAAGACTTCGATCGCTTCGACCTCAACCCAAACACCGTTACGCCGATTTCGCCAAAACGTCTGTTTATGTCTACGCGCCAGCCGCGATCACCATTTACAAAACGGCCCCATCGGCCGTCTATACGAAGATCAACTCCGGTCACACGGTACCCGATCTCCGCTTGATACGCGATGTCACTCGGCGGCCAGCCAAGTTCCCATACTCGATATCGACCGAGTTGATCTGTTTCGACCAAATACGCTGAACGACCGATCGACCCGATCTGCGCAC
>CAYVGD010000036.1:0-14785 GCA_964450095.1 uncultured Polaromonas sp. | reverse complement strand
AGCGTCAGCCCGCGATCGGCCGCCACGCTCGCAAACTCGGCCCCCAGGCGCAGAAAGACCTGCTCGAGCGGAATCGCACAGATGCGGGGCTTGATCAGGCCGGCATCCAGCCGCGTGAGGTCCATCAGCGTGGTGAGCGATGCGCTGAGCGTTCGGCTCAGCTCATTCAGGTCGCGCAGGGCCGGTTGAACGAACTCCGGACGCCGGTCGCGCATGGTGCGTTCGCACAGCAGCCCGATGGCATGCGCGGGCTGGCGCAGGTCATGGCTGACGGTGGCCAGCAAACGCTTTCGGGCGAGAGCTGCCTCTTGCAGTTCGCCGTTCTTGGCCTGCAATTGCGAAGCCAGTTTGGCGCTCTGGCTGGCCAGGGAAAAGCTCTGGACGTTGGAGCGGTGCTGGTTGCGGGCCTGGAACAGGTACATGCCCAGGAAAACCAACACCATGACGGATACCGCCTGGGCATAAGCGTGCGGCTGCAGCCAAGTTGCCCACGCAAAGGCTGCGTAGGTGGGCACGGTCTGGACCGCAATCTCGGCCCAGCGCCCGGCCAGGCTGAAGGCGGTGGTGCCGATGATGATGAGCACCACCAGCAGCAAGAGGTTCTGCGCCACAAACGCCAGCGCGGGATAAATGGCCAGCGCCAGCATCACCAAAAGCGCGCCGCTCAGGGCATGCATGGCCAGGGACAGCCGTGACCAGGCCGCGGTTTTCGTGGCGCTGGGCTGAGGGCGCCGCAGGTACAGCGCGCCGAGCAAGGTGCGCACGAGTTGGTAGACGCAAAAGCAGACGAGCCAAGGCATCAGCAACTTCAGCGAAGGCACTTCGGGCGCAAAAAAATACAGGTACAGCGCCGCTGCGATGCTCAGGGGGCCGTGGAATGTGAAGTTGGCGTAGATTGAGTGGAGACTGGCCGCAGCAAGTTCAGGGTCGCTGAGCGCATCGGATGGGCTGCGATTCGTTGGCTCGGCCCTTTCCGGCCCGAGCTCGGGCTGATGAAGTGGGCGGGGGGAAAGGGGCATGGCCAGTTGCAACAAATCGTGAACGGCGGGATTTGACAGCAAAAAGAATTAACAATCCGTTCGCTTCACAGGACTTAACAAATCAAGCCTCGAGCGGTTGCGGATGCCCGTTTTGCTCGCCCATTCGTTTGTAAAAACGGCACAAGAACGGTCCAGGCGACGAGCCGTGACGGCCATCAGGCGTGCGTTCCGCCACAAAGGCAAAAGGCCCGTGGAGCTGAAACGAGCCTTCAAAAATGTCCTGACGACAGCCGGCAGGAAGCGGCGACTCAGCGCATGCCAGAGTCAGGTTGCTGCCCGAGGACCCCGCCCCAGCGCTGCCGCAGCAGCCCCGGCGCGGCCGCGCTGGCGTGGGTTTGTGAGCCCCTCGTGGCGCCACATGCGTGCCATTTGAATGCACTTCGGGCGGTTCGAGGGCGTGCCCAAGAGTGTGAACGGCCGTCGGCCCGCCCGACGGTGGTGGTCTTTTGCTCCGAGAGTCTCGGCTTTTTAAAGACCCGAGTCGCCGGTCACTGGCCAGGTTTCACCGGCTTGGCTTCGTCCGCTGCGGCGCGGGCGTGGGTTGCGAAATTCAGAGCGCGCTCGCACAGGCCCTGGCTTGGTGCGTCTGCAGCCGGTGCCAGTGAAAGGGGTGCAAGACGCAGCAGCCCCAAGAGCCGGTCCTGCAGCACTGCGGGACGAACGGGTTTGTGGAGGATGGCCACATCGTTGGCGCTGGCTTCGGTCTCCAGCTGACCGGACACGTCACCCGTCATCAGGATCGCCGGCAAACGGGGACCCGGCCTGGGGATGCTGCGCAGCGCCTGGATCAGCGCCAGGCCATTGGGCTCACCGTCGCCCAGGTGGAAGTCACTGACCAGCAGGTCCAGCGGATGGCGGTTGGCGACTTCCAGTGCCTCGGACAGCGACCGGGCGGTGTGGACCTCGCAGCCCCATGCGCTGAGTGTGCGCACCATGCTGCTGAGCACGAGGTCCACGTTGTCCACCACCAGCAGGCGCATGCCCGCAAGTCGCGCGTCGCCCTGGGCGGCGGACCGCGACACCGCCAGCGCCTCGGCCTGTCCTGGCTGCAGCGCGAGCAGGGGCAACCGGATGGAGAAGCACGACCCTTGCTGGGGTTGGGACTGCACCGTCACCGCGTGGCCCAACAGCAGGGCGTAACGCTTGACGATGGACAGGCCCAGGCCCAGGCCCTCGGTGCCTGACTCCGCTCCCTCCAGTCGCACGAACTCCTTGAAGATCAGCTCAAACTTCTCGGGCTTGATGCCCATGCCGGTGTCCCGCACGGACACGGTCACGCTGCCGGCCTCCTCCTGCAGTTCCACCGACACCTGCCCGGACCGCGTGTACTTGATGGCGTTGGACACGAGGTTGGCCAGCACCCCATGCAGCAGCACGGGATCGGATTGCACCCACAGTGCAGACGCCGGAACCCCCAGGCCCAGCCCCTTGTTGCGGGCCGATGCAGCGAATTCGGCCTCCAGGCGCAGCAGCACCTGTTGCAGGGGCACGGGCCCCAGGTTGGCGCGCACCAGCCCGGCGTCCAGGCGGGTGAGGTCCATCAAGGTGGTGAGCGAGGCGCCCAGCGACTGGCTCAGCTCGTTGAGGTCGCCCAGGGTTTCTCGCAGCTGTGCCGGGCTGGTTTCGAACATGGCCCGCTCGCACAGCAAACCGATCGCGTGCGACGGCTGCCGCAGGTCGTGGCTGACCGTGGCCAGGAGGCGGCTGCGTGCAGTGGCCACCTCCTGCAGTTCGGCATTCTTGACCTGAAGCTCTCTGGCGAGTTCGCCGTTGCGACGCGCCAGTGCATAGCTGCGCACGTTGGTCCGGTGCTGCGTGCGCGCCTGGAAGAGGTAGAGAAAGAAAAACATGACCGACAGCACCGCCATGGGCTTGGCGTAGTCATGATCCAGGGGCCAGGTGGCCCACGCCAGGCCGAAATAGGTGGGGACGGTGTAGACCAGGATGGTCGCCCAGCGGCCGGCCAGCGTGGTGGAGGTGGCCCCGACCACGATGAACGACACCATCAGCAGCACCGCCTGCGCCATGAACTCGAGCTGGGGATAGATGGTCAGCGCCAGCACCAGCATGAACAACCCGCCAACCAGCTGGAGCAGGAAGGACACGGTGGCCCAGCGTCTGAGCTCGCGCGCGCCCAGGCTGGTGCGGCGCATGTAGGCCAGCCCGACGGCTGCACGGATGAGGTGGTAAATGACGTGGCAGCCCACCCAGATGCCCAGGCTCGGGCCGGCGGGCAGGACGGGTGCGGCCAGGAAAAGCGAGGACGAGGCGATCAGGCTGCCGGGGCTGCTGGAGACATAGTTGCCGAACAAGCTGCGCAGATGTTCGGTTTCCACGTCCACCGCCATGTCGCCATAGAACCAGCGGCGCCAACGTTCCTGCAGGGCGCTCACGCCGGGAAGCGATGCCATCGGATGTGCCGCTTTCATGAAACGTGGGTCTCCAGGGCATGGGACGACGCGGGGTGCAGCATGCCCAGCAGCCGGTCCCGCAGCAAGGCGGGACGCACGGGCTTGTGCAGGATGCCGACGCCGTTTGCACTGCCCGCGTTTTCAAGCGTCCCGGAAACGTCGCAGGTCATGAGCCATGCGCTCAAGGGCGCACGGTGCTGGGGCTGCAGGTCGCGCACCGCTTGGATCGGCATCAGACCGCCGGGCTTTTCATCCCCGAGGTGGAAGTCGCAGATAAGGAAGTTCAGTTCAAGCGAACGGAAACGCACGCAGGGCACCGCCAGCGAGCGTGCCGCATTGGGCCGAGACAGACAAAGATAGAGGCTGATTAATATGGCGATCGGGCTGTTGAAGACATGGTCCTGGTAGACCACCCGCAGGTGCTCGGCCAGCGCGACCGGGTCTTCCGGCCGGCGCCACGGCGGTGTCCAATCTTGCAGGCGTGCAACGGCTGCCACGGGCAGGGACGCTCCGCTCACGGCCGGGTTCCCCCCAGCACGGTGATGTCCGATGGCATATCCTGCGCAGGCTTCGGCAGGGCCTCGTCCTGCGGTGCCTGGAGCCACCGATGCAAGCGGTCCCGCAAAACGGCCGGACGCACCGGCTTGTGCAGGATGCCCACATGGTCGCGCCGGGCTTGTGCCTCCAGTTGGCCCGACACATCGCCGGTCATCAGCAGCGCCGGAAGGCGGGGGTTGCGCTGTGGGTCTTGCGCACGCAAGGCCTGGATGAGCGCCAATCCGTCGGGCTCCTCGTCGCCCAAGTGAAAGTCGCTGATGACCAGGTCGAGGTGATGGTGCGCGGCCAACTCGCGGGCATCGGCCAGGCAGCGTGCGGCGTGCACACCGCAGCCCCAGCCTGTGAGGGTGCGCACCATGCTGGAAAGCACCAGGTCCACGTTGTCCACCACCAGCACCTGCAGGCCACTCAGGCGCTGGTCGCCGGGCGCCGCACCGGGTGCCTGCGCATCGGCGGACGCCCCGGCCTCAGAAGCCACCAGCGGCAACCGGATGGAAAAGCGCGATCCCACGGACGGCGTCGACTCCACCTGGACGGCGTGCCCCATGAGGCTGGCGTACCGCTTGACAATCGACAGGCCCAGCCCCAAGCCCTCGGTGCCTGACTCCGGGCTCTCAAGCCGGACGAACTCCCGGAAAATCAAATCGAGCTTGTCTTCCCGTATGCCCATGCCGGTGTCGCACACGGCCACGGTGATTTCGTCGCCCTGGCGCTGCAGATCCACCGACACCTGGCCCGCCCGCGTGTACTTGATGGCGTTGGACACCAGGTTCGCCAGCACGCCGTGCAGCAGCACCGGGTCGGTGCGCACCCACAGCGGCGAGCGCGGCACCGACAGGCTCAGACCCTTGTTGCGTGCCGAGCCACCGAACTCGGCCTCCACCCTCAGCAGCACCTGGTGAAGCGGTACCGGCAGCAGGTTGGCTCGCACCAGGCCGGCATCGAGCCGGGTGAGGTCCATCAAGGTAGTGAGAGATGCGCCCAAGGACTGGCTGAGCTCGTTGAGGTCGCGCAGCGAATCCTTCAGCGAGGCCGGGTTGGGGTCCAGCATGGCCTGCTCACACAACAGGCCGATGGCGTGCGAGGGCTGCCTCAGGTCGTGGCTGACCGTGGCCAGCAAACGGCTGCGCTGGCTGGCCACCTCCTGCAGTTCCTGATTTTTGATGTCCAGTTCACGCGCCAACTCCAGCCCCTGGACGTTCGAGCGATGCTGGCTGCGCGCCGACAGCAGGTACAGGCCGAAAAACACCAGCACCATCACGGAGATGGCCTCGGCATAGACGTGCCCGATCTGCTGCGCCGACCAGGCAAAACCCAGGTAGGTCATTGGCGCGGAGGCCATGATGGTGCGCCAGCGCCCCGCCAGCGTGAACGAGGTGCCGGCCACCACCAGCATCACGGTCATGAGCTGGATGAGTTGCTCGACGAAAGGATAGAAGGGCCAAATGAAGAGGGCAAACAACAGAATGTGCAGCCCGTCGAAGAACTGCAACGTCAATGCGATCCGGTCCCAACGTCTGAGCTCGACCGCGTCGAGTTGCGGCTTTCCCGTGAACACCACGCCGAGCGCGGTTCGGACAAAGTGGTAGCACACCACCAGAACGACCCACTCCAGGGTGTAGCTGTCTTCGGGAACCACCTCCACCTGGGCGTACAGGTAGATGGCCGCAAAGATGCAGATGGGGCTGAGGATGACGAAGTGGCGGAACGTCGACCGCAGGGATTCGGCATCGATGCCAAGGGGATCGGTGCTGTTCGGCCCCGTCTGCGTGCGCGCAGCAAGCTGGGCGGCGGCCGAGCGCATGAATGTCGACAGACTCATCATTGATCACGCTATTTTTAATTCATTGTGATTCAAATGACAGCTGGTTACGATTTTTTTACTATTCAGCGCCTGCTAGGGCCGGTGCGGCGCAGGGCGGTCACGCGTCGGGACGCCGGGTGCCCTTCTTCGATAATGCTGAGATGAACCCCCTGCTCTCCCGCCTGCAGCCCTACCCCTTCGAGCGGCTGCGACAGTTGCACGCTGGCGTCACGCCCAACCCGGCCTTGCGCCCGATCAGCCTGGGCATTGGCGAGCCTCGCCACGCCACGCCGGAATTCATCAAGCAGGCACTGAGTGCCAACCTGTCGGGCCTGGCCGGCTACCCGGCCACGCTGGGCGAAGCCTCGCTGCGCCAGTCGATGGCCGGTTGGGTGCAGCGGCGCTACGGTGTGCAGGTGGACCCGGCCCGACAGGTGCTCCCGGTCAACGGCTCCCGCGAAGCACTC
Source organism: uncultured Polaromonas sp. (assembly GCA_964450095.1). Classification (GTDB taxonomy): domain Bacteria; phylum Pseudomonadota; class Gammaproteobacteria; order Burkholderiales; family Burkholderiaceae_C; genus Polaromonas. The sequence continues at coordinate 8,505 of CAYVGD010000036.1, read as the reverse complement.
TTTGCCCTGGCCCAGACCGTGATCGACCCGGGGCGCCCCGCCACCGTGGTGGTGCCCAACCCTTTCTATCAAATCTACGAAGGCGCGGCGCTCTTGGCCGGGGCCGAGTTGCATTACGCGCCGAGCGAGCCCGGCCGCAACTTCGGCATCGACTGGGCCGCAGTGCCTGAGCAAGTGTGGGAGCGCACGCAACTGCTGTTCGTCTGCTCGCCGGGCAATCCCGCGGGCTCCGTGATGGGCCTGAACGAGTGGAAGCTGCTGTTTGAACTCAGCGACCGCCATGGCTTCGTGATCGCCTCTGACGAGTGCTACAGCGAGATTTACTTCCGCGAAGAGCCCCCGCTGGGTGGGCTTGAGGCCGCCGTCCGGTTGGGCCGCAGTGACTTCAGGCGCCTCGTGGCGCTGACCAGCCTTTCCAAGCGCAGCAACGTGCCGGGCATGCGTTCGGGGTTCGTCGCGGGCGATGCCGACATCCTCAAGGCCTTTTTGCTCTACCGCACTTACCACGGCAGCGCCATGAGCCTGGTGGTGCAAGCCGCCAGCTGCGCGGCCTGGGACGACGAAGCCCATGTGGCCGAAAACCGCCAGCTCTACCGCGAAAAGTTCGCCCAGGTCACCCCCGTGCTGGAGGGTGTGATGGACGTGAGGCTCCCCGACGCGGGTTTCTACCTCTGGGCCGGGGTGCCCGAATCTTTCCAGGGCTCGGACACGGCGTTCTCGCGCGAACTGCTGGCTCAATACAATGTGACGGTTTTGCCCGGCAGCTACCTGGCGCGCGAGGCGCCGGGTCCGGATGGCAAGCCCGTCAACCCGGGTGCCGGGCGCGTGCGCATGGCCCTGGTCGCCGAAACCGCCGAGTGCCTGGAAGCGGCCGAGCGCATCGTTCAATTCATCCAATCCAAGAAATAAATCATGAGCCAAGCCCAACTGCAGTCCGTCATCGAAGCCGCCTGGGAGGACCGCGCCAAGCTGTCGCCGGGCTCCGCACCCCAGGACATCTGCGATGCGGTGGAATCGGTCATTGGCCAGCTGAACAACGGATCGCTCCGTGTGGCCACCCGCGAGGCCGTGGGCCAGTGGACCACCCACCAGTGGATCAAGAAGGCGGTGCTGCTGTCCTTCCGCCTGAACGACAACCAGATCATGCGTGCCGGCGACCTGGGGTTCTTTGACAAGGTGCAGACCAAGTTCTCGCACCTCAGTGAAGACGAAATGCGCGCCACCGGCGTCCGCGTGGTGCCGCCGGCGGTTGCGCGGCGCGGCAGTTTCATTGGCAAGGGCGCCATCCTGATGCCCAGCTACGTGAACATCGGCGCTTGGGTGGGCGAAGGCACCATGGTCGACACCTGGGCCACCGTGGGCAGTTGCGCTCAGGTGGGCAACAACGTGCACCTCTCCGGCGGCGTGGGCCTGGGCGGCGTTCTCGAGCCTCTGCAAGCCAACCCGACCATCATCGAGGACAACTGCTTCATCGGCGCACGCTCGGAAGTGGTCGAGGGCGTGATCGTCGAGGAAAACTCTGTCATCTCCATGGGCGTCTACATCGGGCAGAGCACCCCCATCTATGACCGCGAAGCCGACACCGTGACCTACGGCCGCATTCCGGCCGGCTCGGTGGTGGTTTCGGGCAACCTGCCCAAGGCCGGCGGCAAGTACAGCATGTACTGCGCGGTGATCGTCAAGCGCGTGGACGCCAAGACCCGCGCCACCACCAGCCTGAACGACCTGCTGCGCGACTGATGAGCCACACCCTGGAGCTGGCCGAGGCGCTGATCAGCCGCGCGTCCGTCACGCCCGACGACGCGGGCTGCCTGGAACTGTTCATGGAGCGCCTCGGGAAACTGGGGTTCGCCTGCGAACGCCTGGACAGCGGCCCGGCTGAGTTCCGCGTTGCCAACCTCTGGGCCAAGCGCACGGCAGGCCCTGCCGCGCCCACGCTCGTGTTTGCCGGTCACACCGATGTGGTGCCCACTGGCCCGCTCGATCGGTGGGCCAGCCCGCCTTTCGTGCCCAGCCACCGGGGTGGCATGCTCTACGGCCGCGGGGCCGCCGACATGAAAAGCTCCCTGGCCGCCATGGTGGTGGCCACCGAAGAGTTCCTGTCCCGCCATCCCGACCCATCGCTGTCCATCGCTTTTTTGCTCACCAGCGACGAAGAAGGCCCGTCGCGCGACGGCACGGTGGTGGTGGTGGATGAACTTAAAAAACGCGGGGAAAAGCTCGACTTTTGCATCGTCGGCGAACCCACCAGCGTCGAACGACTCGGGGACATGGTCAAGAACGGGCGGCGTGGAACGCTCAGCGGCAAGCTGCGCGTCAAGGGGGTGCAAGGGCACATCGCCTATCCGCACCTGGCCCGAAATCCCATCCACCTGTTTGCACCGGCCTTGGCCGAGCTCGTGGCCACGCAGTGGGACGCGGGCAATGCCTTTTTCCCGGCCACCAGTTGGCAGGTGTCCAACATCCACGCCGGCACCGGCGCCACCAACGTCATTCCTGGGGAGCTGGTGGTGGACTTCAACTTCCGCTTTTCGACCGAGTCCACGGCCGAGGGGCTGAAGGCCCGGCTCGAAGGCATTCTCCAGAAGCACGGCCTGGCTTACGATTTGGCCTGGACGCTGGGCGGTCAGCCTTTTCTCACCACGCCGGGCACCCTGGTGCAGGCCATGGCGGACGCGATCGCAGCCGAGACTGGCATCACGCCCGAGTTGTCCACCACCGGTGGCACCAGCGACGGCCGCTTCATTGCGCAGATCTGCCCGCAGCTGGTGGAGTTCGGGCCGGTCAACGCCAGCATCCACAAGATCGACGAACATGTGGACGTGGCCTCGCTCGACCCACTGAAGAACATTTACCGGGGCGTGCTCGAGCGCCTGAACGGGGCCGCCCGCCCATGATCCCCCTGACCTTGCGCCCGCTCATCGAACAGATGGCGGCGCAGCTCGATGCCGCAGGCATCACCCCCGAATGCGGCCTCGGGCAGGGCACGCTGTCGACGTTCGATGAAGCTGCGTGGCTGACCCTCTGGAAGCTGGGACTTGCGCTGGACACCGACCTGGACGCCGAAGGCGGCCAGGCCCTGACCGATGCACAGGCCCAGGCGGTGCAGGAGCTGATTATCCAGCGCATCGCCACCCGAAAGCCTGCGGCCTACCTCACGGGCGAGGCCTGGCTCTGCGGCGTGCCTTTTCACGTGGACGAACGCGTGATCATTCCGCGCTCGTTCATCGCCGAACTCATGGCGGATGCCACCCTGGACCACTGGCTGGGTGAAGACACCCGGTGCGCGCTCGACCTGTGCACCGGCAACGGCAGCCTCGCCGTGATCTGTGCCCTCACCTACCCTGAGTTGCAGGTGGACGCGGCCGACATCAGCACCGATGCGCTGGCTGTGGCGCGCCAGAACGTGGACCGCCATGGCCTGTCCAGCCGCGTGCGGCTGATCGAATCCGATGGCCTGAAGGCCTGCCACGGCCCGTATGACCTCATCCTGTGCAATCCGCCCTACGTGAATGCCCAGAGCATGGACCGGCTGCCGGCCGAATTCCGCGCTGAACCGGCGCTGGCCCTGGCCGGCGGGGCCGATGGCATGGACTTCATTCGGCAACTGCTGAAAGACACCGCCGCCTGCATGACCGAGCGCGCCGTGCTGGTGCTGGAGATCGGCAACGAGCGAGAGAACTTCGAGCGCGCCTTCCCCCACCTGTCGCCGATCTGGCTTGAAACCAGCGCCGGCCACGATCAGGTGCTGCTGCTCACCCGCGGACAGCTGGCCGCCTGAAGGCAGCCACTGCACCGCCCTACCCCCTGCTTTGATGATCACACTCAAGAACGTGGTGCTGCGCCGAGGCGCCAAGGTCCTGCTGGATGGCGCGTCGACCACCCTCAACCCCGGCGAAAAGGTCGGCCTCGTGGGACGCAACGGCGCGGGCAAATCCACCCTGTTCGCGTTGCTGAACGGCAGCTTGCATGAGGACGGCGGCGAATTCAGCCTCCCCGTGCAATGGCGCATGGCCCAGGTGGCCCAGGACATGCCCGAAACCGAGGAAGGCGCAACCGACTTCGTCATCGGTGGCGACACGCGCCTGGCCGCCGCCCAGGCGGAACTGCTCGAAGCCAACGACAGCGGCGACGGCGAGCGCATCGGCCAGGCGCACATGCACCTGTTCGATGCCGGCGAGCACGATGCGCGCTCCCGGGCGCAGGCGCTGATCCTGGGCCTGGGCTTTCAACTGGCGGAATTGGACAAGCCGGTCAACAGCTTTTCAGGCGGCTGGCGCATGCGGCTGCAACTGGCGCGCGCGCTCATGTGCCCGTCCGACCTGCTGCTGCTCGACGAGCCCACCAACCACCTCGACCTCGACGCGCTCGTGTGGCTGGAAAGCTGGCTGCAGCGCTACGAGGGGACGATGGTGGTCATCAGCCACGACCGTGAATTCCTTGACGCCGTCACCCGCGTGACGCTGCACATCGACAGCGGGCAGCTGACCCGCTACGGCGGCAACTATTCGAGCTTCGAGTCGCAGCGCGCCGAGAAGATGGTGCTTCAGCAGGCCGCCTTCGCCAAGCAACAGGAAAAAATCGCGCACCTGCAAAAGTTCATTGCGCGCTTCAAGGCCAAGGCCAGCAAAGCCAAGCAAGCGCAAAGCCGCGTCAAAGCCCTGGACCGCATGGAGAAAGTCGCCCCCCTCCTGGCCGAGGCTGACTTCAGCTTCGAGTTCAAGGAGCCGGCCAGCCTGCCCAACCCGATGCTCAGCCTGCAGGACGTGAGCGTGGGCTACCCGCCGCCCGAGGGCCAGAGCGAGCCCACGGTGATCGTGCGCGGCATCGGCCGCTCGGTTCTGGCCGGCCAGCGCATCGGCATCCTCGGCGCCAACGGCCAGGGCAAGTCCACGCTGGTCAAGACGGTGGCGCGCAGTCTCGCGCCGGTCGAGGGCCAGGTGGTCGAGGGCAAGGGCCTGAACATCGGTTACTTCGCGCAGCAGGAACTGGACGTGCTGCGGCCCGCCGACACGCCACTGGAGCACATGATCGGCCTGGCCAAGGACCTCGGCGCCGCAGGCCGCCTGGCCGGCCAGGACACGCGAGAGCAGGACCTGCGCAACTTCCTGGGCATGTTCAATTTCGGCGGCGACATGGTCAGCCGGGCTGTGGGCAGCATGAGCGGCGGCGAAAAAGCGCGCCTGGTGCTGTGCATGCTGGTGTGGCAGCGGCCCAACCTGCTCCTGCTGGACGAGCCCACCAACCACCTGGACCTGGCCACCCGCGAGGCGCTGTCGATGGCGCTCAACGAATTCGAAGGCACGGTCATGCTGGTGAGCCATGACCGCGCGCTGCTGCGTGCGGTGTGCGATGAATTCTGGCTGGTCTCGCGCGGCGGCGTCAGCCCCTTCGACGGCGACCTCGACGACTACCAGCGCTACCTGCTGGAAGAAGCCAAGCGCCAGCGCGAGGCGGCGCGCGACTTGGCGCGCAAGGCGGCCCAGGCATCTGCGGCGCCGCAGACCACCGTGGCGCCTGTGCCGGCCCCCGCGGCGGCCCCAGCCCCTGCAGCGGTTCCGGCGGCCCAGGCGCGGCGTGAAAGCAAGGAGGCGCAGCAAATGCGCCTGGCGCAACTGCGGCCTCTCAAGAAAGAGCTCACGCAGGTCGAGCAGCGCATGGCCGAGCTCGAAGCGGAAAAGACGGCCCTGGAATCTCGCCTGGCGGCCGTCGCTGCACCGGCCGAGTTGGCCGAAGCCGGTAAGCGCCTGAAGGCCGTGGCGATGGAGCTCGAGACGCTGGAAGAGCGCTGGCTCGCCTTGAGCGAAAAGATCGAGGCCGCCGCCCAGGCCTGAGTGCCTGAGTGCCTGAGTGCCTGAAGGTTTGAGGTCGCAAGGCAGTGCAGGCTTGCGCTCCCTGGACTTCGGGCTTTGTGGCCACCGGCGCCTGCGCGCCCGGCCTTGTCAGCGCGTGGGCAGCAAGCGTGCCGGGTCCACCGGCTTGCCGTTGCGCCGGATCTCAAAGTGCAGTTTCACCCGGTCGGCGTCGGTGCTGCCCATCTCCGCGATCTTCTGGCCTTGCTTGACCGCCTGGTCTTCCTTGACCAGCAGGGTCTGGTTGTGCGCGTAGGCCGTGAGGTAGGTGTTGTTGTGCTTGAGGATGACGAGGTTGCCATAACCCCGCAGCCCGGAACCGGCGTACACCACGCGGCCGTCGGCCGCGGCGAGCACCGGATCGCCCGCCTTGCCAGCGATGTCCAGGCCTTTGTTCTTGGCATCGTCGAAGCTGCCCACCACATTGCCGCGGGCAGGCCACACCCAGGCCATGTCCTCCTCGCCTGCCGCGCCCTGCTGGGCGGCGGCATTCGATGCGGGCTGCGAGGCGGGCGGCTGGGGCAGGTTCATGCCGGCGTTGCCGCCGCTTGGCGCGGGCGCCGCAGGACGGCCGCCGGCAGACGGCAGCGGCGCGGGCGCAGCACCGCCGGAGGTGATGGGCCTGGCCACCACGCCGTCGCCCTGGGGCGGCACCACGCGCAGCACCTCACCGACTTCGATGACGTTCGGGTTGTCCAGGCCGTTCCAGCGGGCGATGTCGCGCCAGTTCTGGCCGTTGTCCAGAGAAATGCGGATCAACGTGTCGCCGCGCTGGACGGTGTGGTAACCGGGCTTGCCTGCGTTCTCCAGGCCCCTGAGGGGCTTGGCCGGTTCAGCCGCCATGCCGCCGCCGGCCGGAGCCGCTGCAGGCGCCGGGCTGGCAGTGCGGGCGCCGGTTGCCGCACGGGCCGGGCTGCGGTCTTCCACGGGTGCCTTGGTCACGGGCCTGGAGCCGCATGCCGCGAGGGCGGCAGACAGGGCAAGCAACACGGCCAGTCCGTACGGGTTCTTCACAGCAGGTTCCTTCGGGCGAGCCACACGCTCGCCAAGAGCAGTCGCTAAGTTCAGGGACCGCAGGCACACCGGCCGGCGGGCTTCATTGAACGCCGGATTTTAGGGGGACGAAGTGCACCGCCTCGAGCACGTTCTGCACCAGGCCCTGGGAGGTCTTGTCGATCACCAGGAGCGCCTGGCTGCTGGCATCCACGTGAATGGGCGCCACGAGCCGCCCGCCCACGGCCAGTTGCTCGCACCAGGCCGGTGGCACGGCCTCCCCGCCTGCCGCCGCGATGATGGCTCCGTATGGCGCGCCCTTGGGGTATCCCAGCATCCCATCACCCAGGAGCAGGTGCAGGTTGGCCAGGCGCAGGGGGCGGAGGTTCTCGCGGGCCTTGTCGTGAAGGCCACGCAGCCGCTCGATGCTGTAAACCTCTGCCGCCAGTTGCGCCAGCACCGCGGCCTGGTAGCCGCAGCCGGTGCCGATCTCGAGCACGCGCCCCAGCGGCTGGGCGCACCCCTGCAGCAAGAGCGCGAGCATGCGCGCCACGACGCTGGGTTTGGAGATGGTCTGCCCCAGCCCGATGGGCAGGCTGGTGTCTTCGTACGCCTGCCCGGCCAGGGCGGTGTCCACGAAGCGATGGCGTTCGATGCGGCCCAGTGCGGCCAGCACCGCCGCGTCCTGGATGCCCTGGGCCGCCAGTTTCTGCACCATGCGCGCACGCACGGCCTCGGAATCCAGACCCACGCCGCTGACCGGCAGCACGGGCGCAGAGGCCCCAGGCGACTTGGGCCTGGCCGGGGCGCGGGCCGGGCCTGCGGGCACAGGAGGAACCAGGGCGTCGAGGCTGGCGGGAAAGCCCGGTCGCCGGGGGGCAGGCGCCGCACCCGCCTTCGGGCGCGGAGGCTTGCCCGCAACACTCATGCCGGCACCCGGCTCAGGCGTTCGGCGGTCTGGGCCCAGTAAGGCAGGCGCTCATGGTCGGTGAGGTCGATCTGCAGGGGCGTGATGGACACGAAGCCCTGCTGCGTGGCGTGGAAATCCGTGCCTTCGCTGTCGTCCTTGGCAGGGCCTGCGCCGCCGATCCAGTACATGGTCTCGCCGCGCGGGCTGGTCTGCGTGATGACGCGCTCGGCCGCATGTCGCCGCCCCAGGCGCGAGACCTTGGCGCCGCGCATGTCGGTGGCGGGCACGTTGGGAATGTTCACGTTGAGCAGCCAGGGCGCTGGGTCGGCACCAGCATGCGCCAGGCTGGGGGCCAGTTGCTGCACCAGCAGCCGCGCCTGGTGTGCGGCGGCATCGAGGTGGGCCCAGCCTTTTTCCACCTGGGAAAACGCAATCGCCGGGATGCCGAACAGGTAGCCCTCCATGGCGGCGCCCACGGTGCCGGAATAGATGGTGTCGTCGCCCATGTTGGCGCCATTGTTGATGCCGGACACCACCAGGTCGGGCCGGTAGCCCAGCAGGCCCGTCAGGGCAATGTGCACGCAGTCGGCAGGCGTGCCGTTGACGTAGCGAAACCCGTTGGCTGCCGGATGCACGTACATGGGCGAATGCAAGGTCAGCGCGTTCGACTTGGCACTGTTGTTGTGCTCGGGCGCGACCACCTCCACATCAGCGACGTCGCGCAGCGCCTCGTACAGGGCCACGATGCCC
>CAYVGD010000035.1:0-15189 GCA_964450095.1 uncultured Polaromonas sp. | reverse complement strand
TTCGTGGGCATCGGCCGCAAGAAGCTGCTGAACATCCTGCAGGCGCGCTGCGAGCAGTTGGGCGTCAAGCTGGTGTTCGAAACCGATGTCAACGCCGACACCGACTTCCCCGATGCCGACCTGGTCATCGCCAGCGACGGCATCAACTCGCGCATCCGCAGCCGTTACGAAGATGTCTTCAAACCCGACATCGTCACGCGCCCCAACCGCTACATCTGGCTGGGCACGCACAAGCTCTACGACGCCTTCACCTTCCTTTTCGAGCGCACCGAGCACGGCTGGTTCCAGGCGCATGTGTACAAGTTCGACGCCAACACCACCACCTTCATCGTCGAATGTCCCGAGGAGGTGTGGCTGGCCCACGGCCTCGACCAGGCCGACCAGGCCCAGTCGATTGCCTTTTGCGAGAAGCTCTTCGCCAAGAACCTGCAGGGCGCCAAGCTCATGACCAATGCGCGCCACCTGCGCGGCTCGGCCTGGCTGAATTTCCAGCGCGTGGTCTGCGGCCACTGGTGGACACGCAACGAGCATGGCAGCCATGTGGTGCTCATGGGCGATGCCGTGCACACGGCCCACTTCGCCATTGGCTCAGGCACCAAGCTGGCGATCGAGGACGCGATCGAACTCACCCGCCAGTTCAAGCAATTCGGCGACGAGCCTGCACACATTCCCGAGGTGCTGGCCGCCTACCAGGAGGCGCGGCGCGTGGAGACGCTGCGCATCCAGAACGCGGCCTGGAACGCCATGGAATGGTTCGAGGTCTGCGGCAAGCGCTACTGCGACCAGCTCGAGCCTGAGCAGTTCATGTACTCCATGCTCACCCGCAGCCAGCGCATCAGCCATGAAAACCTGCGCCTGCGGGACCAGGGCTGGCTGCAGGGCTACGAGAAGTGGTTTGCGGAGCAGGCCGGCGTGAAGGCGACCGGTTCGCCGCCGCCGCCGATGTTCACGCCCTACAGCGTGCGCGGTGTCACGCTCAAGAACCGCATCGTGGTCTCGCCCATGGCGCAGTACTCGGCGCGCGATGGCCTGGTGGGCGATTACCACCTGGTGCACCTGGGCGCGCGTGCCATGGGGGGCGCCGGCCTCGTCATGGTGGAGATGACCTGCGTGAGCCCCGAAGGGCGCATCACGCCGTCCTGCCCGGGCCTTTGGACCGATGCGCAGGGCCAGGCACTTCAGCGGGTGGTGGACTGGGTGCATGCGAACAGCGACGCCCGCATCGGCCTGCAGATCGGCCACGCCGGCCCCAAGGGGTCGACCTGCGAGCCCTGGAACGCGGGCGGCATGGACCAGCCCCTGCCCGACGGCAACTGGCCCCTGCTGGCCGCCAGCGCCCAGCCCTACCTGCCGGACGGGCAAGTCCCCCGCGCCATGACCCGGGAGGACATGGACCGCGTCACCCAACAGTTCGCCGAGGCCACGCGCCGCGCTGCGCAGGCGGGCTTCGACTGGCTGGAGCTGCACGGCGCCCACGGCTACCTGCTCTCGAGTTTCATTTCGCCGCTCACCAACCGCCGCACCGACGATTACGGCGGCTCGCTGGACAACCGCCTGCGCTATCCCCTGGAGGTGTTCCGCGCAGTCCGCCAGGCCTGGCCCGCGCACCTGCCGATCTCGGTGCGCATCTCGGCGCACGACTGGGTCGAGGGCGGCATCACGCCGCAGGACGCGGTGGAGATTGCGCGCGCCTTCAAGGCCGCCGGGGCCGACTTGATCGACTGCTCCTCCGGCCAGGTGCACCCGGGCCAGAAGCCCACCTACGGCCGCATGTACCAGACCCCGTTTGCAGACCGCATCCGTCAGGAAGCGGGCATCGCCACCATCGCCGTGGGCGCGATCTCCGAGGCCGACCACGCCAACAGCATTCTGGCGGCCGGTCGAGCCGACCTGTGCGCCGTGGCCCGTCCGCACCTGGCCAACCCCGCCTGGACGCTCACGGAGGCCGCGCGCATCGGCTACTCGCCCGTGCCCTGGCCGCGCCAGTACGTCTCGGGCAAGGGCCAGCTCGAGGCGAACTTCGCCCGTGAGAAAGCCGCCGCGCCTGCCAAGGCCTGAAAGGACCGCATGAACATCGACCCCAGCCTGCTGGCAGGCAACCGCAAGCCCCTGGCCGGCTACCAGGCCCGGCATTTCCAATGGCAGGTGGAAGGCCGCGTGGCCACCCTCACGCTGAACCGCCCCGAGCGCAAGAACCCGCTGACTTTCGACTCGTATGCCGAGATGCGCGACCTGTTCCACCAGCTCCAATGGGCCGACGACGTGCGGGCCGTGGTGCTGGCAGGCCAAGGGGGCAACTTCTGCTCGGGTGGTGACGTGCACGAGATCATCGGCCCGCTCATTGAGCTCAAAGCCCCGGAGCTGCTCATGTTCACGCGCATGACCGGTGAACTCGTCAAGGCCATGCGCGCCTGCCCTCAGCCCATCGTGGCGGCCATCGATGGCGTGTGCGCCGGCGCCGGCGCGATCCTGGCCATGGCCAGCGACATGCGGCTGGGCACGGCGCGCAGCAAGACCGCGTTCCTGTTCAACCGCGTGGGCCTGGCGGGCTGCGACATGGGCGCCTGCGCGATGCTGCCACGCATCGTCGGGCAGGGCCGGGCGAGCGAGCTGCTCTACACCGGTCGCAGCCTCGGCGGCGAGGAGGGTGAGCGCTGGGGCTTTCTCAACCGCCTGTGCGCGCCGGAGGACCTGCTGGCGCAGGCCCAGGCCCTCGCCCATGAACTGGCCGACGGCCCGAGCTTTGCCAACGGCATCACGAAGACCATGCTGCACCAGGAGTGGTCCATGACCATCGACCAGGCCATCGAGTCCGAAGCCCAGGCGCAGGCCCTGTGCATGCTCACCGAAGACTTCTCGCGGGCCTACCACGCCTTCGTGGCCAAGCAAAAGCCCCGTTTCGAAGGGAACTGACATGGCCGACTTCAGCCACCTGGACTGGCCGTTCTTCGAGCCTGCGCACCGCGACCTCGCCCGGGGCCTCGACGCCTGGGCGGGCCGCCACCTCGCGGCGCACGGCCCCGACGTGGATGCGCAGTGCCGCACCCTGGTGCGCAGCCTCGGGCAGGGAGGCTGGCTGCGCCATGCAGTGGCCGGCACCGAGCACGGCGGCGCGGGTCAGGCCATCGACACCCGCAGCATCTGCCTGATCCGCGAGACCCTGGCCCGTCACGAGGGCCTGGCCGATTTCGCCTTCGCCATGCAGGGCCTGGGCTCGGGCGCCATCTCGCTGGCCGGCTCGCCCGCCCAGCGCGCCCGCTACCTGCCCCGCGTGGCCTCCGGCGATGCCATCGCCGCCTTCGCGCTGTCGGAACCCGAGGCCGGTTCGGACGTGTCGGCCCTGGCCTGCAGCGCCCGCGCCGAGGCGGGCACCTACGTGATCGACGGCGAGAAGACCTGGATCTCCAACGGCGGCATTGCCGACTTCTATGTCGTCTTTGCCCGCACCGGCGAGGCGCCGGGCGCCCGCGGCATCTCGGCGTTCATCGTCGATGCCGAAACGCCTGGGCTCGAGATTGCCGAACGCATCGACGTGATCGCCCCGCATCCGCTGGCGCGGCTGCGCTTCACCCAGTGCCGCATCCCGGCCGGCCAGCGCATCGGCGAGGCCGGGCAGGGCTTCAAGCTGGCCATGCGCACGCTGGACGTGTTCCGCACCTCGGTGGCGGCGGCAGCGCTGGGCTTTGCGCGCCGCGCACTGGACGAAGGCCTGGCGCGCGCGCAGTCGCGCCGCATGTTCGGCGGCGTGCTGGCCGACTTCCAGCTCACCCAGGCCAAGCTGGCGCAGATGGCGACCGCCATCGACAGCAGCGCCCTGCTGACTTACCGCGCCGCCTGGCAGCGCGACCAGGGCCGCCCGGTCACCCGCGAGGCGGCCATGGCCAAGATGGTGGCCACCGAAAGCGCACAGCAGGTGATCGATGCCGCGGTGCAGCTCTGGGGCGGCCTGGGCGTCACCCACGGGGTGATGGTCGAGCGGCTGTACCGCGAGATTCGCGCCCTGCGCATCTACGAAGGCGCCACGGAAGTGCAGCAGCTCATCATCGCGCGCGAACTGCTCAAGGCCGGCGCCTGAACACACACAAGAAGGAGATCCCATGCACCAGATCCTGCTGCCCCCCGGCTGGCCCCGGCCCAAGGGCTATGCCAATGGCGTGGCCGCCTCAGGCCGCACGGTGTTCGTCGCCGGCATGGTGGGCTGGGACGCGCAGGGCGTCTTCCACGCCGGCGATCTGCTGGGCCAGGTTCGGCAGGCGCTGCAGAACGTCGTGGCGGTGCTCGCCGAGGCCGGCGCAGGCCCCGAACACATCGTGCGCATGACCTGGTACGTGACCAGCAAGCGAGACTACCTTCGCGAGGCGCCCCGCATCGGGCAGGTGTTCCGCGAGGTCATTGGCCAGTTCGGCATCGCCATGACCGCCGTGGAGGTGAGTGCGCTCATCGAAGACCAGGCGCAGGTGGAGATCGAGGTCACGGCGGTGGTGCCTCAGTAGCGCCTGGCAGCGGCCAAGCCGGCCCCGGATGGTGTGGCATGCGCCGGGTGGTGTGGGCTGTCGGCTCTTGCGCTGACCGCCCTGGTCCGCGGCGGCCATCGCACCCGATGCTCAGCAGAGTTGGATCGAGCGCAGCAGCTGGTAGCCCTGCAGCCGGTGGGCCCGGATGCAGTTCTCGCCCGCGCCAGCAAGCGCCAGCTTGCGGCGCACGCGGTACACCAGCGCCTCCAGGGCCGTCTTCTTCCCCGGCTCGCGCCCCAGGATGCGATAGATCTGCGCGATCTCCAGCGTGCGTTCACCCGAGCGGGCCAGGGCCGACAGCAGCGCGTATTCGGTGGTGGTCAACCGCACCCGGCCCTGGGGACCGCGGATTTCCAGGGTGCCGCTGTCGAGCACCACGTCCTGCGTGCCAGCCGAGTCCTCCGCAGCCGCGGGCCGGGCAGCCTGGCGGGGAAGGCGGCGGGCCACCGCGTCGATCGCGGCGAACAGTTCTTCGTTGACGACCGGCTTGGTGAGATAGAGGTCAGCGCCGCTTTGGTAGCCGCTCACGCGGGCCAGCGTGGTGTCTCGGGCGCTGATGACGATGATGCCCATCTCCGGATGCGCATGCCGCAACCGCCGCACCAGGCTCAGTCCGTCTTCGCGGGGCAGGTTCAGGTCGATCAGCGCCATGTCGGCTCGGTAGCGCGCCAGGGTCTCGTCGACCTCCTCGGCCGCACCCAGGCGCAGCACGCGGTGGTGCAGGCGCTGCAAGGACTCGGCCATGGCCTGCTGCAGTTCGCGGTAGTCTTCCGCCAGGAGAATGTTCATCGGTCCTTGAGCCCGCAACCGCGGTCTGAGCTAGAGCCGCCGGCATCACCTTTGAGTGCCAGGCGGGTCCGCATTCTAGGCCTAAAGTAATCAATATGACCACCCGGAGTAAGCCGGGGGACGGGCGGCGCCTGCTCGCCACCGCAGCCCCTTGCCATCCTCTTGGGCTTGCCCGCCGAGGCCTGACCCATGCCTACGGGCGCCCACACATGCGCCCAGACAGGTGCCACCACAGGGGCCCACAAACTCCAGCGGGCCAGCCCCTTCAACGGTTGAGCACCCAGTCCCCCTGGCGATCGGCCGCCCCCACTTTCACCAGGTCGGCCAGCAGCCGGTCCAGCCACTGCCGGAGGGGCTCGTCGCTGAAGAAACGCCGGTGCAGCAGGCCCAGGTAGGGTGTCGCCTGTGCCCAGGCGAGGAACTCGTCCAGCCGCTGCCGCTGCACTTCCAGCAGGTGGAACTTGAGCAGCACCTTGCCGGCGTGCTGCGCATGCTTGAGCGGTTGGGCCACGAAGCCCTCCAGCCGCTGCCGGGCGCGTGCCAGCGCCTGCGGGGTGTGCTCGAACACCGCACCGTGGCCCGGCACCACCGTGCGCGGCGCCAGGCGCTCGATCAGGTCCAGCGTGTCGCCCACTTCGTCGAAGGCCGACTCGCCCTCCAGTTCCGGGAACACCACGCCAAAGCCGTTTTCCCACAGCGCATCGGCCGACACCAGCGTGCCGCTGGCCGGCTCGAAAAGGATCACGCTGTGCGGGTCATGGCCCGGCGCGGCATGCACCTGCCAATGCAGGTCGCCCAGCAGGACGTCCTGGCCCGGGCGGAGTACGTCGTCGAAGGCAAAGCGGGGGCAGTGCTGTCCGGTGGGCCGGTAGGTCAGGGCCTCCTCGTCCCAGGCGGCCACCTCGTGCGCATGGCCTGCGGGGATCAGCGTGCGCATTTGCGGATGCGCCGCCTGCAGCGCCGCGTTGCCGCCGCAGTGGTCGCTGTGCAGGTGCGTGTTCACCAGCAGTGCGGGCGGCTCGCCGTCCAGGCCCGTGCGAACCAGGGCCAGGGTCTGGTCGGCATGCGTGACATAGCCGCTGTCCACGAGGGCAGGCACCTGGCCCCGGGCAATCACGAGGTTGGCCGACAGCCAGCCACGTTCGATGACCTGGACGCCGGAAGGAAGCAGGGATGACATGCCCCGGATTATTGGCCGCGCCCCTGGACTTTCGCTGCGGTGCCTGAGCCTGGCGAGACACGCTGGCTATCATGGCCCGCATGTGGATCGCACGGCTTCAGGCCAGCATCACCCTGGCATGGCTTGCCTGCGCGCTGGCCTGGGGAGCCTGGAAGCGCGAGGAGCCCGCCGTGGCCCTGGCGGGCATGGCGGCCATCGCCTTGGCGCATGGCTGGGTGCTGGCCCTGGAGTTCCTGGCCCAGCGCTTGGTTTCCCGCACCGATGCCACGCCGCGCGCTCCGGCCTCGGTGCTCCTGGGCGCCTGGCTGTCGGAACTGGTGGCCGCGCCGCGTGTCTTTTGCTGGCAGCAGCCCTTTGGCCGCCTGCGCCATCCCGACCACCTCCTGCCCCGCCACCAAGGCCGCCGCGGCGTGGTTTTTGTTCATGGCTACTTGTGCAACCGCGGCCTGTGGAACCCCTGGCTGGCCAGGCTCACCCGGGAAGACCGGCCGTTCATCGCGCTCGACCTGTCGCCCGCTTTCGGCCGCATCGAGCAAGGCGTGCCCCAGATCGAGGCGGCGGTCGCCCGCATGGCCGGGGCCACCGGCCTGGCGCCGCTGCTGGTGGGGCACAGCATGGGCGGGCTGGCAATGCGCGCCTGGCTGGCGCAAAGCCGCGCCCCCGAGCGCGTGCACCGCTGGGTCACGCTGGGCTCCCCGCACCACGGCACCTGGCTGGCGCACTTCGGCAGCACGCCCAATGCGCGGCAGTTGCGGCCGGACAGCGCCTGGCTGCAGGCGCTGCAGAAGGCGGTGCCTGAGCCTTGGCAACGCCACGCGGTGTGCTTCTATTCCAACGCCGACAACGTGGTCTTCCCGCCCGGTTGTGCCCGGCTGGAAGGTGCCGACAATCGGCTCATCCGCGGCCTGGCCCATGTGCAGATGGTGTTCGCCCCAGAGGTGATGGAGGCGGTGCTGGCCCTGTGCGATGCACCTGAGTCCTTGCCGACCGCCCCGCCAGGCTGAGCCGGTCGCCCAAGGCCGGCTTTGTCAGGGTCTGTAAAAACGCTGAGCTATCTACGGGGAAACCCTTATCCTTGCTCCCATGCTGAACGCTGGACAGTTTCTCAAGGCCTCTTTTGAAGCGGGGCGCCGCCTGCTGACGCCCGGCTGGCACGCGCGCCACCCGGCCAAGGCGCTGGTGCCCATCCGCACGCTGGGCCCCAGCCACGCACCGCGCATCCTGGCTCACCTGCTGGCGCTGTCGGAGCGCGACCGCTACCTGCGCTTTGGCTACGCCGCCAACGATGAGCAGATCGCGCGCTACGTGGAAGGGCTGAACTTCGAGCGCGACGAGATCTTCGGCATCTACAACCGCCAACTCACGCTGCTGGCCGTGGCCCACGTGGCGTTTTCGGTCGATCCGCAGTTCAACAGCTGCGCCGAGTTCGGCGTCTCGGTGGCCGAATCGGCCCGCGGGCGCGGCTACGGCGGCCGGCTCTTTGACCGGGCGGTCATGCACGCGCGCAACGAGGGCGTGAGCCTGATGTTCGTGCACGCCCTGAGCGAGAACACCGCCATGCTGCGCATCGCCCGCAAGGCCGGTGCCGCGGTCGAGCGGGAGGGCTCCGAGAGCGAGTGCTACCTGCGCCTGCCGCCGGCCGACATCGACTCGCGCCTGACCGCGCTGTTTGAAGAGCAGATCGCCCAGACGGACTACCGGCTCAAGTCCCAGGCGCGGCAGTTCTGGGACATGCTGCACATGGTCCAGGAAGTCCGGCAGGGCGTGCGCGACGCCCGCGACCGCATGCCCATGTGAGCCCCGGCGCCCCAGCGGGCGCCACCGCCTGCGGCCGCGTCGGGCTGTCATGGTTTTGGGCTATTCTTGCCCGCTTAGCAACTACCGCGCACCCTCAGTGGCCGATCTTCCCCCCCGGTCCCCCCGCACGGAGGACAAACGAGGTTTCCTGCAGAAGCTGGCCGAGATGCTGCATCCCGGCCCCGACTCCAAGGATGAGTTGATCGAGACGCTGGTCGAGGCCCAGGACAACGCCGTGATCGGCGCCCAGAGCCGCGAGATGCTCGAGGGCGTGATCCGCATGGCCGACATGACCGCCGGCGACGTCATGGTCGCCGCGCCCCGCATGGACGTGATCGACATCGACGCGCCCTACGAGGACATGCTGCACACCGTGATCGAGACCGCGCATTCGCGCTTCCCGGTGCACGAGGGCGACAAGGAAAACATCATCGGGATCCTGCTGGCCAAGGACCTGCTCAAGTTCCAGCGCGCCCCCGAACTCAACATCCGCGCGCTCCTGCGGCCCGCGGTGTTCGTGCCCGAGAGCAAAGGCCTCAATGACCTGCTGCGCGACTTCCGCGGCAACCGCAACCACCTGGCCATCGTGATCGACGAATTCGGCCGCGTGGCCGGACTGATCACCATCGAGGACGTGCTCGAGCAGATCGTCGGCGAGATCGAGGACGAGTTCGACATCGCCGAGGACGAGGGCGACATCTTCGCGCTCACCGACCGCAGCTACCGCGTCAGCGGCGACACCGCCATCGAGCGCGTCAACGAGGCCTTCGGCGTCACGCTGCCCTCCGGCGAACTCGAGACCATCGGCGGCCTGATCGCCCACGAGATGGGCCACGTGCCCAAGCGCGGCGAGGTGCACGTGATGCAGGGCCTGCAGTTCGTGGTGCTGCTGGCGCGGGGCGGGGCGGTGCGCTGGTTCAAGGTCGCGCCCGTGGCCGGCTGAATGCGCGCGCCCCGGGTGCCGCAGCGCCAGTGGCGCACCTCCGGCTCTGCGGGCCGGGCCGGGCCGCACGCGCAGCCCCTGGGCCTTGCCGCCATCTGCAGCCTCCTGCTGGCCGGCTGGGCCCATGCGCTGAGCCTGGCCTGGCCCTTCGCCTGGGGCCTGCCCCAGGGCGAGCCCCAGGGTGCCCTGCAACTGGTGGCGCTCACCGTGCTGGCGTGGCAGCTGCGCCGCTGCGGCCGCGCCGCACAAGGCGCCTGGGCCGGCTGGTTGTTTGCCACCGCCATGCTCGTGGGCAGCTTCTGGTGGCTCTTCATCTCCATGCATGTCTACGGTGGCCTGCCCGCGGTGCTGGCCGCACTGGCCGTGCTGCTGCTGGCCGGGTTGCTGGCGCTCTACTACGCGCTGGCCTCGGCCGCCTGGGTGGCGCTGCGGCCGGCCTCGCCCTGGGGCGGGGCGCTCTTGTTCGCCGGCTGCTGGCTGCTGGCCGAGCTGGCCCGGGTGCGGCTCTTCACCGGTTTTCCCTGGGGCCAGTCGGGCTATGCGCACGTGGACGGCTGGGCCCGGCCCCTGGCGGGCTGGGTCGGCGTTCATGGGCTGAGCTGGCTGGCCGCGGCCCTGGCGGCAGCCTGGGCGGCCAGCCTGGCCGCCCCGCGCCGCAGCGCCTGGCTGGCCGTGCTGCTGCCGGTGGCGGCCGGGGGGCTGGCCCTGCTGCCCGCGCCCCCGGCCCAGCCCCAGGGGGCGCCCCTGTCGCTGTCGCTGGTGCAGGGCAACATCCCGCAGGATGAGAAGTTCGTGCCCGGCACGGGTCTGGCCGACGCGCTGCGCTACTACGGCCAGCAACTGGCCGCACCGCGCAGCGCCCTGGTGGTGCTGCCCGAGACCGCCGTGCCCCTGCTGCCCACGCAGCTCGAGCCGGGCTACTGGCGCGCCATCCTCGAGCGCTATGCCCAGGGCGGGCAGGCAGCGCTCATCGGGCTGCCCCTGGGCTCTGCCGCGCAGGGTTACACCAACTCGGTGCTGGGCCTGCAGCCCGGGGCGCCGCAGCCTTACCGCTACGACAAGCACCACCTCGTGCCCTTCGGTGAGTTCATCCCGCCCGGTTTCAGGTGGTTCGTGCGCATGATGGACATCCCGCTGGGCGACTTCGGCCGGGGCGGCGTGGGCCAGCCGTCCTTCGAATGGCAGGGCCAGCGCCTGGCGCCCAACATCTGCTACGAGGACCTGTTCGGCGAAGAACTGGGCGCGCGCTTTGCCCACCCGCAGGCCGCACCCACGGTGTTCGTGAACCTGAGCAACATCGCCTGGTTCGGCAACACCGTCGCCATCGACCAGCACCTGCACATCTCCCGCATGCGGGCCCTTGAATTCGCGCGGCCCATGGTGCGTGCCACCAACACCGGCGCCACGGTGGTCATCGATGCGCAGGGCCGCGTCACCCATGCCCTGCCGCGCCACACCCGCGGCGTGCTCGAGGCCCAGGTGCAGGGCACGCAGGGGCTCACGCCCTATGCGCGCTGGGTGGCGGCGCTGGGTCTGGCGCCCTGGCTGCTGCTGGGCCTGCTCACGCTCGCCGCGGCCGGTTGGGCGCGCCGCGCCAGGGGCTGAACGGCCGAGCTCCGCCCGGGGGGTGGCTCAGTAGAATGCAGAGTTTGCTCCCGCGCGGAGCCGTCTTCCCTGCCGGATGCGCCGCCCTGGCTGCGGCCTCACCCACATGCTCACATTCCAGCAAATCATCCTGAAGCTGCAGTCCTACTGGGACGCGCAGGGCTGCGCACTGCTCCAGCCCTACGACATGGAAGTCGGCGCGGGCACCAGCCACACCGCCACCTTCCTGCGCGCCATCGGCCCCGAGCCCTGGAAGGCCGCCTACGTGCAGCCCAGCCGCCGGCCCAAGGACGGCCGCTATGGCGAGAACCCCAACCGCCTGCAGCACTACTACCAGTACCAGGTGGTCCTCAAGCCCGCGCCGGCCAACATCCTGGAGCTTTACCTGGGCTCGCTCGAAGCCCTGGGCTTTGACCTCCAGAAGAACGACATCCGCTTCGTGGAGGACGACTGGGAGAACCCCACGCTGGGCGCCTGGGGCCTGGGCTGGGAGGTCTGGCTCAACGGCATGGAGGTGACGCAGTTCACCTACTTCCAGCAGGTGGGCGGCATCGACTGCCGGCCCATCACCGGCGAGATCACCTACGGCCTGGAGCGCCTGGCCATGTACCTGCAGGGCGTTGACAACGTCTACAACCTCAAGTGGACGGACACCATGAGCTATGGCGACGTCTACCACCAGAACGAGGTGGAGCAGTCCACCTACAACTTCGAGCATTCGGACGCCGAGTTCCTGTTCACCGCCTTCGGCGCGCACGAGAAGCAGGCCAAGCACCTGATGGAGCAGCAACTGGCGCTGCCGGCCTATGAGCAGGTGCTCAAGGCCGCGCACACCTTCAACCTGCTCGATGCGCGCGGCGCCATTTCTGTCACCGAACGCGCCGCCTACATCGGCCGCATCCGCAACCTCGCGCGCAGCGTGGCCCAGAGCTACCACGAGAGCCGCGAGCGCCTGGGCTTTCCCATGGCCCCGCGCGAGTGGGTGGCGCAGATCCCGAAGAAGGCGGCCTGAACATGAGCACAGCCATGACAGCGCACAACCTCCTGGTGGAACTCTTCGTCGAGGAACTGCCGCCCAAGGCCCTGCGGAAACTGGGCGAGTCTTTTGCCGGCGTGCTGGCCGAGCAGCTGAAGGCCCAGGGCCTGCTGCAGGCCGGCTCGGCGGTCACGCCCTTCGCGTCCCCACGGCGCCTGGCCGCGCACATCACGCAGGTGCTGCCCCGCGCTGAAGACAAGGCCGTGCAGCAAAAACTCATGCCGGTGAGCGTCGGCCTGGATGCCGCGGGCCAGGCCACGCCCGCGCTGCTCAAGAAGCTGCAGGCGCTCGGTGCCGACGTGTCCGATGCCGCCGCTGTCCTGGCGAGCCTGAAGCGCCAGGGTGAGGGCAAGAACGAAGCCTTGTTCTACGACAGCGTGGCCCCCGGCGCCACGCTGCAGTCGGGCCTGCAAAAAGCGCTGGACGAAGCCCTCGCCCGGCTGCCCATTCCCAAGGTCATGCAGTACCAGTTGGAGACCGACTGCGAACTGCCCGGCTGGAGCAGCGTGAACTTCGTGCGCCCGGCGCACCGCCTGCTGGCCCTGCACGGAAGCGGCGTGGTGCCGGTCAAGGCGCTGGGCCTGACCGCGGGCCGCGCCACCCAGGGTCACCGCTTCGAGGCGCAGGTCGAGGTGCTCGAGCTGCCGCATGCCGACGACTACGCCCAGCTGCTGCGAAGCCAGGGTGCTGTGATCGCGAGTTTCGATGAGCGGCGCGCCGAGATCGTGCGCCAGCTGCAGGCGGCGGCCGCCCGGGTGGGCGGTGGCGTGCGCCCCATCGAAGACGAGGCCCTGCTCGACGAGGTCACTGCGCTGGTCGAGCGCCCCAACGTGCTGGTGTGCGCCTTCGAGAAGCAGTTTCTCGACGTGCCGCAGGAATGCCTCATCCTCACGATGAAGGCCAACCAGAAGTACTTCCCGCTGCTGGACGCGCAGGGCCGGCTCACGCACCAGTTCCTGGTGGTCAGCAACATCAGCCCGGCCGATGCGTCGGCCGTGATCGGCGGCAACGAGCGCGTGGTGCGCCCGCGCCTGGCCGATGCCAAGTTCTTCTTCGACCAGGACCGCAAGAAGACGCTCGAGTCCCGCGTCGACGGGCTCTCCAAGGTGGTCTACCACAACAAGCTGGGCACCCAGGGCGAGCGCATGGCGCGCGTGTGCACCATCGCCCGCGCCATCGGCCAGCAGCTCGGTGGCGACCTGCTGGCCAGGCAGGCCGAACAGGCTGCACGCCTGGCCAAGACCGATCTGCTCACCGACATGGTGGGCGAGTTCCCCGAGCTGCAGGGCGTCATGGGCGGCTATTACGCCCGCCACGACGGCCTGCCCGAGGCGATCGCCCAGGCCGTCGAGGACCACTACAAGCCGCGCTTTGCCGGCGACGAACTGCCGCGCAACGACGTGGCTGTGACCGTGGCCCTGGCCGACAAGCTCGAGACGCTGGTGGGCATGTTCGGCATCGGCAACCTGCCTTCGGGCGACAAGGACCCGTTCGCGCTGCGCCGCCATGCGCTGGGCGTGGTGCGCATGCTGATCGAAAAGAAGCTGCCGCTTCGCCTGGACGACCTGTTGCGTGCGGCGGTGCCCGCCTTTGCCGACAAGATCAGCGACGCCAGCGCGCCGCTGGCCGAATTCATCTACGACCGCCTGGCCGGCGCGCTGCGCGAGCAGGGCTACAGCGCCCAGGAGGTCGAAGCGGTGCTCTCGCTGCAGCCGCAGCGCCTGTCTGACGTGGTCCAGCGCCTGGAGGCCGTGCGCGTCTTCGCCGCCTTGCCCGAAAGCGCAGCCCTGGCCGCGGCCAACAAGCGCATCGCCAACATCCTCAAGAAAGCCGGCGAGGTGGACGCCCACGTCAACCCCGCGCTGCTGCAGGAGGATGCAGAAAAAGCCCTGCACGCGGCCATGCTCAGGCTCGCCCCGGAGTCGCAGGCGCAGTTCGAAGCCGGCGACCACGCGGCCAGCCTGAAGACCCTGGCCGCGCTGCGCGGCCCGGTCGATGCGTTCTTCGACGACGTCATGGTCAACGCCGAGCAGATGGACCTGCGCCTCAATCGCCAGGGCCTGCTGAAGTCGCTGCACGAGGCCATGAACCGCGTGGCCGACCTCGCGCGCCTGGCCGCCTGAAAACCATGCACCGCCACGCCCTGCGCCTTGCACCGTCGCTGCCTTCGCAGCGGACGCGCCTGCCATGGCGCAGCCCGGCGGCCCGCCACGCTCTTTGCCATGCCTGACCGCCACCTCAAGCTCGTCATCCTCGACCGGGATGGCACCATCAACCAGGACCGCGACGACTTCGTGAAGTCGCCCGAGGAATGGGAGCCGCTGCCCGGCGCGCTCGAGGCCATCGCCCGCCTGAACCATGCGGGCTGGCATGTGGTGATCGCCTCCAACCAGTCCGGCCTGGGCCGGGGCCTGTTCGACGTGGCGGCACTCAACGCGATGCACGACAAGATGCACAAGCTGCTGGCGGCCGCCGGCGGCCGGGTGGATGCGATCTTTTACTGCCCGCACAGCCCCGAAGACCAGTGCGGCTGCCGCAAGCCGCTGCCCGGGCTGTTCGAGCAGATCGGCCAGCGGCTGGGCGTCTCGCTCAAGGGCGTGCCCACCGTGGGCGACTCCCGCCGCGACCTGGAGGCCGGCCGCAGCATGGGCTGCACCACCCACCTGGTGCTCACCGGCAAGTCCGCCGGCCTTTCGCCCGAGCGTGCGCTCGAAGGCATGCCCGAAGGCACGCGGGTGCACGCCGACCTGGCCGCTTTTGCCGAGCACCTGATCGCCCAAGGCAGCAAGGCCGCAGCCAGCGCCGCGCCCGCCGCGGCCTGACAGCCCGACCCGCCATGGCCCTCATCCGCTCCCTGCTGCACTTGCTGTTCATGGGCATCACCGTGGTGCCCTGGGCCGTCGCGGTCATCCTCACCTCCTTCTTCGTCAGCAGCACCACCACCTGGTGGATGTGCGTGGGCTGGCTGCGCGTGGCCGTGGGCGGCGCGCGCGTGCTGCTGGGCATCCGCACCCGGGTCAGCGGCTGGGAGAACCTGCCCACCGGCCAGACCAGCCCGGCGGTGTTGCTGGTCAAACACCAGAGCACCTTTGAGACCTTCCTCATGCCCACGCTGATGCCGCATCCGCTGGCCTACGTGTTCAAGAAGGAACTGCTGCAGGTGCCGTTCTTCGGCTGGGCCATGGGGCGGCTGGACATGATCCACATCGACCGCAGCAAGCGCAGCGAGGCCTTCTCCAAGGTGGTGCAGCAGGGCCGGCGCCTGATGTCGCAGGGCGTGTGGGTGATCATGTTCCCCGAGGGCACGCGCATCCCGCGCGGCCAG
>CAYVGD010000034.1:2741-15203 GCA_964450095.1 uncultured Polaromonas sp. | reverse complement strand
GACCAGGTGTTCGAGATGGAAGACATCAACAGCGAGTTCGGCCAGGCCGACGTGGCCATCATCCTCGGCGCCAACGACGTGGTGAACCCTGCCGCGCACGTGAAGGGCAGCCCGATCTACGGCATGCCCATCCTGGAGGCCTACAAGGCCAAGACCGTGATCGTGAACAAGCGCTCCATGGCCGCGGGCTACGCCGGGCTGGACAACGAGCTGTTCTACATGGACAAGACCATGATGGTGTTCGGCGACGCCAAAAAAGTGATCGAGGACATGGGCAAGGCCATCGAGGCCTGAACGGGACATTAAGATTCGCCGCGCCGGCAGCATCGACCGGCGCACCCAGCGGCAAGGCACGGCACACAGCGCCGACCCGCAGGGCATGCACACGCCAAACGACAGGAGACTTCCCGCATGACCGCCCCGACCACGGACCGCCCCTGGCTGCAAGCCTATCCCCCGGGCGTGCCGTCAGACATCGACCCCACCCAGTACCGCTCGCTGGTGGCGCTGCTGGAGGAAAGCTTCGAAAAGCACGCCGGCAAGCAGGCCTACAGCTTCCTGGGCAAGGGCTTCAGCTACGCCGACATCGACCGCATGTCGCAGGCCCTGGCCGGCTACCTGCAGACCCTGGGCCTGGCACGCGGCGACCGCATCGCCCTCATGATGCCCAACGTGCCGCAGTACCCGGTGGCGGTGGCGGCCATCCTGCGGGCAGGGTATGTGGTGGTCAACGTCAACCCGCTCTACACGGCGCGCGAGCTGGAGCACCAGCTCAAGGATTCCGGTGCCAAGGCCATCGTGATCCTGGAGAACTTCGGACACACGCTGGAGGCTTGCCTGGCCTCGACGCCGGTGCAGCACGTGGTGCTGGCGGCCATGGGCGACCGGCTGGGCCTGAAGGGCCTGCTGGTGAACTACGTGGTGCGCAAGGTCAAGAAGATGGTGCCCGCCTTCAGCCTGCCGCGGGCGGTGCGCTTCAACGACGCGCTGGCGCGCGGCGCCTCGGCCAGCTTCCAGCGGCCCGAGCTCGGCCCTGACGACGTGGCCGTGCTGCAGTACACGGGCGGCACCACGGGCGTCTCCAAGGGCGCAGTGCTGCTGCATCGCAACATCATCGCCAACCTGCTGCAAAGCGAGGCGTGGAACGCGCCGGCGATGAATGCCATTCCCACGAGCGAGCAGCCCACCTTCGTGTGCGCGCTGCCGCTCTATCACATCTTCGCCTTCACGGTGAACATGATGCTGGGCATGCGCTCGGGGGCCAAGAACATCCTCATTCCCAACCCGCGGGACCTCCCGGCGGTGCTCAAGGAACTGTCGCAGCACCGCTTCCACCTGTTCCCGGCCGTGAGCACGCTGTTCAACGGACTGGCCAACCACGCCGACTTCGGCAAGGTCGACTGGTCGAACCTGAAAGTCTCGCTGGGCGGCGGCATGGCGGTGCAAAGCGCCGTGGCCAAGCTCTGGCTGGAGAAGACGGGCTGCCCCATCGTGGAAGGCTATGGCCTGTCGGAGACCTCGCCTTCGGCCAGTTGCAACCCGGTGACCAGCAAGCAGTTCACCGGCACCATCGGCGTGCCGATCCCGAGCACCCGCTTCAAGCTGCTGGACGACGAGGGCCGCGAGGTGCCTCCCGGCCAGCCCGGCGAAATCGCGATCCAGGGACCGCAGGTCATGGCCGGCTACTGGCAGCGGCCCGAGGAAACCGCCAAGGTGATGACGGCCGACGGCTACTTCCGCTCGGGCGACATCGGCGTGCTCACACCCGAAGGCTTCTTCAAGATCGTGGACCGCAAGAAGGACATGATCCTGGTCAGCGGCTTCAACGTCTACCCCAACGAGGTCGAGGACGTGGTGGGCACGCTGCCCGGCGTGCTGGAAGTGGCCTGCGTGGGCGTGCCCGACGAGAAGCAGGGCGAGGCCGTGAAGCTGGTGATCGTCAAGAAGGACGCCTCGCTCACCGAGCAGCAGGTGCGCGACTTCTGCCGCGCCAACCTCACCGGCTACAAGCAGCCCAAGCTGGTGGAGTTCCGCGGTGAGTTGCCCAAGACGCCCGTGGGCAAGATCCTGCGCCGCGAGCTGCGCGACAAGAAAGCCTGAACCTTCCTCCCCCGCAGGAGCCCAGCACCCTGGGCGAGTCGTGGCTTCCAGCCCGGGTGGCTTCAGGCCGCGAATCGCCCAGGGGCTGGGCTCCTGCCCTTGAATCCACCATGCCGTTTTTCAATGGGACCGGCCGCCTGGCCATCCTGAGCGCGCTGGTCGACGAGCAGCGCGGGCTGATCGACCACCTGCAAGAGCGCGAGAAGATCGAACACGCTGGCCGCCGCTTCTGGCTGGGCCGGCTCGAAGGCGTGCCGGTGGCGCTGACGGTCTCGGGCATCGGCAAGGTGGCAGCGGCCTCGACCGCCACGCTGCTGATCGAGCGCTTCGGCGCCGCCGCGCTGGTGTTCACCGGCGTGGCCGGTGGCCTGGGCCGCGGCGTGAACGTGGGCGACGTGGTCGTGGCGCAGGACTTCGTGCAGCACGACATGGACGCCTCGCCGCTTTTTCCGCGCTACGAGGTGCCGTCCTACGGCCGCAGCCGCTTTGCCTGCGACCCCGCGCTGAGCGACGCGCTGGCGCAGGCTGCGGCCTCCACCCTGGCGCAGGACTTCCCCCAGGCCCGGCTGCACCGCGGGCTGGTGGCCAGCGGCGACCGTTTCGTGGGCAGCGCGCAGGCATCGCACCAGTTGCAGGCGCAGTTGCAGAGCCACGGGCACGAAGCCCTGGCGGTGGAGATGGAAGGCGCGGCCGTGGCCCAGGTGTGCGCCGACCACGGCCTGCCCTTTGCCGCGATGCGCACCATCTCCGACCGCGCCGACGACGACGCGCACCAGGACTTCGCCAGCTTCGTCGAACAGGTGGCCAGCCGCTATGCCAACCGCACCATGGCGGCACTGATGAGCCGGCTGGCAGCGCTCGCCTGACGCTGCCGCGCGGGCTGCCAGCCCCCGGGGCAGGCGGTGTATCCTGACCCGCATGAGGCTTCTGGCGAAATGGCTCCTGAGCGCGCTGGCCCTGCTGGCCGTGGCCTACCTCTACGGGGGCGTGGTGGTGGGCAGCTTCGGCTCGGCGCTGCTGGCAGCGGCTGTGCTGGCAGCGCTCAACACCGTGGTGCGGCCCCTGATGGTGATGCTGACCCTGCCGGCCACGGTGCTCACGCTGGGGCTTTTTCTCTTCGTGATCAACGCCCTGCTGTTCTGGGCGGCCGCCGGGCTGCTGTCGGGCCTGGACGTTCGCGGTTTCGGCGCGGCGCTTTTGGGATCGCTGATCTATTCGCTGCTGCAGCTAGCGATTGAGTTTGTCCTCGATCGCCTGTTCCCGGGCGAGTGACTGCATCTGCCGCAGGCGCGCATCGATGATGGACGCCTCGATGTGCAGGTTGGCCGCCGTGGGCACGCCCTGGCCGCGGCGCAGCAGGTCCTGCGCGGCCTTGAGCCGGTCCACGGCCCCCGTGTAGTCGAACTGCACGGCGCGGCTTTCGGCGTCGGCCCGGATCGCCCGCGCCACCTGGCCCTGCTGCTGCAGCGCCTGCCCCAGCAGTTGCCAGGCCAGCGCATCGCGCGGCTGCTGGGCCACCCAGTTCTGCAGCGCGTCCACCGCGTCGCCACCCCGACCGGCCGCCAGCAGCGCCTGCGCGGGCACCAGCACCCCGGCGCGGCCGTCCTGGCTGCTGGCCTGCAGCCCCGGCAGCGGCGGCTGGCCCAGGAGGTCGCGCACCTCCACCGCCAGCAGGCGCGCCGCGCGCTGGGCCTGCGCATCGCCCTGGGCCAGCGCTTCGAGCCGCTGGCCGAATTCCTGCGCTGCGGCGGCATCGCGCAGCCGGGCGGCGGCCCAGGTGGCGCCATAAAGCGTGTAGAGCGCCTGCACGGCCGGTGCCTGGGCCGGCAGCCTGCGGGCCTCGGTGATGCGCGCCTGCAGGGGCTCTGCGCCGCTTTGGCCGACGGCGCGGGCGCGACCGGCCATCATGGCGTGCCAGGCTGGGCTGGGCAGGCCCGCACTGCGGCGCTGGCCGGGCGCGCCCAGTTGCGCACGGGCGCGCGCCTCGGCGATGCGCTCGGAGGTGAGCGGGTGGGAGCGCAAATAGGGGAAGGAGCCGTTGTCGTTGAAGCGGTTGGCCTGCTGCAGCTTTTCGAACATGGCGCTCACGCCCTCGGCGGCAAAGCCCGCCTCCGCATGCACGCCAAAGCCCACGCGGTCGGCCTCGCGCTCCATGTCGCGCGAGAAGTTCAGTTGCCCCTGCACCGCCAGGGCCTGCCCGCCCACCATCGCCGCCTGGCCCGCGTTGGGGCTGCGCGAGGCGGCCAGCACGCCCAGGATCATGGCGGCCATCACCCAGGGTGCCTGCCGCTGCTGCTGCGTGAACAGCCGGGCAATGTGGCGCTGCGTGACGTGGCTGAGCTCATGGCCCATGACGGCCGCGAACTCATCGGCCGTGCCCACGGCGGCCAGAAGCCCGGTGTGCACGCCCAGGTAACCGCCGGGCAGCGCGAAGGCGTTCACCGAGCGGTCGCGCACCAGGAAGATGTGCCAGGCAAAGCGCTCGGCCAGCTCGGGGCTGAGCTCGCCCCGGGCGCGCGCGGCCGACACCAGCGGCTGCCACACGGCCTGGACGTAGTCGCCCAGCACCGGGTCGTCCAGGTGCGCCTCGTCGCGGTAGATGCTGGCGGCGATGCGGTCGCCCAGGCGCCGCTCTATGGCCAGCGGCAGGTCCACGCCGTCGCCCAGGGCCGGCAGCGCCGGTGGGCCCCCGGCCTGGCCGGCCAAGGCCAGCGGCCCCATCGAATGCGCCGAGAGCGGCGCCGGGGCCAGCACCGCCGCACCGGTGAGTGCCAGGCCCGCCAGCCCCGCCCGCAGGCGCGCAGCGCCCCTGGGCGCGGGCTGGGAAGCAGGGTGTGGGCGTGAAGGTTTCAAGGCGGTCAGAAGGGCTGATGGGTCGGCAGGCAACGAAGGCGCGAAGTGCGCTGGAGCTGGGCGACAACGTCCGGTGCGCCGTGCGCGGCCGCACATGCTCTTATGATGGCCCCTCTTTGTAAAGGTTGGCTTTCCACATGGGCACCGCCGCTTCACCTCTTACCCATTTTGACGCACAGGGCCAGGCCCACATGGTGGACGTGGCCGCCAAGGCCGCCACCCACCGCGTGGCCGTGGCGGGCGGCCGCATCGCCATGCAGCCGGCCACGCTGGCGCTCATCCGGCAGGGCACGGCGCGCAAGGGCGACGTGCTGGGCGTGGCCCGCATCGCGGGCATCATGGCCGCCAAGAAGACCAGCGATCTCATTCCCCTGTGCCACCCGCTCGCGCTCACCCGCGTGGCCGTGGAATTCGAGGTGGACGAGGCCGCCAGCACCGTGGCCTGCGAAGCCACGGTCGAGACCGTGGGCCCGACCGGCGTGGAGATGGAAGCCCTGACCGCCGTGCAGGTGGCGCTGCTCACCATCTACGACATGTGCAAGGCCGCCGATCGGGGCATGACCATCACCGACGTGAAGGTGATGGAAAAACGCGGTGGCAAAAGCGGGGACTGGGTGGCGCAGCGGTAGGCCCTGGGGCCGCACCACGCAGGCGAACGCCCGGGCCCAACGTCGCTGTGGCTCATGAAGCGCGCGGCTGCATCCGCAGGCGTCGACCCCACGCCGCGGCGAGCCGCTCGCCCAGCGCCTGGACCAAAACCCCTATGCTCAGGGACAGCACCAGCACCAGGGCGCATGCCAGCAGTGCGGCGGGCAGGCCGGACAGATTCAGCATTTCCCACCAGCCGCTGACCATGACAATGACGGCGAAGTGGCAGATGAACACCCCATAGGACCAAAAACTCAGCCCCCGGATGACGCGCCCTAGCGCACCGGCCCGCGCGTGCCAGGACACATGCGCCCCGGCATGCAGCGCCAGCGCGGTGACACATGCCCAGATCGGCCGGTCACGCGGCGCTACCAGCCAGTCCACCAAGAGCAGGGCCACGGCGGCCCACCACCACCCTCTGGCCCTGGGCGAATGCACGGTCCATGCAGCCAGCGCACCCAGACCGTAAGCCGAGAAAAAGTAGAGGGCCCACATGTCCAGGCCGGGTTCTCGGCTGAAGACGAAGACGGACGCCAGCGTCAACATCCCCAGCAAGGCGGGAGCGCCAGAGCCCTGGTAGGCGGGAGGCAGGCGGTGCGCCGCATGCATCAGCAGGGCAAGCAGCACGAATAGCTGAAAGTCGATGGCTACATACCAGGCGCCGGCCAGCAAGGAGGGCACGCCCAGCACATCCTGCAGCAACAGAAGGTGCGCCAGCAGCACGGACAGGCTGGGCAGGGGCGACACCCATTCCTCGTGGGACAGTTCGCTGCCTACCATGAGCGTGACCGTCAACAGCAGCAGCAGCGCCAGACCCAGGGGCAAGGCCAAACGGAGGTAGCGCTGCAAGGCCAGTTCCCTTACCGGGCAATCGCGGCGTCTAAGCAGGCTTTGGACCGCAAGGAACCCACCCATGACCAGAAAAGGCTGGACGGCCAGCCGCCCGTCTTCCACGATGAATCCGATGAGGCCGGGCCACGCCTGCTCGAGCCACACCGCCATGGGCGCGTAAAGGCACAGGTGATGCAACACGATCACCTGGGAGGCCAGGACCTTGAGCGAATCTACGAGAACGGACCGGTTCATGTTTTTTGAGCGAGGCACGGACCGCCTGCCCGCCACGGAATGAAGGGCAACAACCGGCTGGGGCCGGGCGGCCAGAAGGCGACTGTCTGGTAGGACAGGGGCGCGTGGCTGACACCAGGGCGGGCTTGATGCGGCTGCGCTCAGGCGAAGCCAGCCATTATCGCGGGCCGCCTGCATCGGTCCCCCACCCTGGAACAGGGCTTGCCGGGGCAGGGCGCTAAGCCGGCGCTGGCGGCGCCAATCAGACCACGAAGCGCTCGACTTCCCGGCGGGTGGCATCGGCCAGTTGCGACAGGCCAATCACGGTGGCGGTGATCGCCTCGGACGCCGCTGCGTTGGCACTGGCGCGCAGCAAGGCCTTGAAAGTCGATTGCCGTGCCGCGGTGGCGTTTAGGTTGTGCAGCCCCTGCGCGCCCAGTGGCGTGCTGCTATCTGGGACCGCGTTGATGAGGGCGCGCTCGCGGCCGTAGAACTTCTTGGCCAACACCAGAAAGATATGCGTTGAGTTGGCGGCTGAACTCGGCATCGGGGGTCTGGCGCTGCAGCTGGCCGAAGCGGGCCAGCCATTGGCCCTCCTGCGCGGTAACCGGCCCACGGCCCACGGCGTCTCGAGGATCCATGCGTCCACCTTGCCGCGGGTATCGGCCAGCCCGTCCAGCATGAACAGCTACTCGACGGCCTGCGGCGGCAGTGCGGCGCGCAAGTCGGTCAGGCGCTGATCGGCCTGCTGGCGCTTGAGCGGCTCGGCGGCCCCCTGCGCGCACTGAGCGCTGATGAAGCCGCAAGTCAGGTCCCGCTCGAACTGCTGCTGGTCGATCAGGCCGCCCATCAGGGCAGCCACCTGCACCGCCTGCACCGCTTGCACCCCAGGCTCGTACGCTTGGCCTTGCCGGCACTGCTCGGCCACGACGGTGAGCGCGAACAACTACAAAACCAGCAATGTAAAAACGACAATCGCCAGCAGTCGAGTGCGGATGCTAAATCGGGCCCGTCACTGAATCATGGGGTCCCTTTTTGGTCCTGGCTTCTTAGCTTGTTGTGTTAGCGAATGTTTCCCGGGTCGGAGGGAATACTCACCGGCATGCAAACGCCATGTGCTTGTGGATCCCCTTTCACATGGCCGCCCGCATAAGGTGCCCTGCTCTTTAAAACGAAGGCGCTGGCATCACGACGGTGCTCCACCGCTCAATCACGCTGAGGTGTTTAAACCGCTGGTAAAAGCGCCATCGCCAGACAAGGGGCGCTTCAATAAGTGGGCGGTTACCCGAGAAATGAGGTGGCACGAAAACAGGCTCGCTCAAAGCCGGAGTTCATCGCCCCCGTGCGACGAGTCGGCGTCTTGAATTAACCGCGGAACTCAAAGGGGTTGGTAGAAACCATCGAGCCCACCGGCTTAGGAATGGAAGCGCGTGAAGGCAAAAATCGGAATTGCCTGGAAGGGGCTGAGGCTAGAAAATGGCCGCATGAGATCAACTGATCCGAAGCAGCGACACACTCGAGATTAGAATAATATCCGAACCAGAACTTGCGGTTCTGTCCTCAAAAAAAGGAACATGCTTTCTCCATTGGCGTCCGGTCCAATACTCATCTCAAAATTAAATCGCCTCATCCCGCTCTGACCTGCTGCGTCAAAGGATGCATAGCCGCGCGATATCGCGGCGTCTGTGGTTTGACTGCCCGTCCTGATACCGTAGTAAAAGGATGAATAGGGCGCTTCGACGTTGAAGGAAAGCATATATCGATGCGGGGTAATGTCATTGAAATCCCGCCTGAGGACTCCAAGGTGTTGCTCAAAATACTCAACCGGATCTATACCAGCACCAGCTCGACTGAGGGATGCTTTGCGGGTTTCGCCTAGGCGACCGACGACACCTTCATCACTGTTCCAATACCAAGCGCTGCTGGTTCCGCCCATCTCGGCAGCCACAAGGAAGCGACCATCTCTGACAAGTCTCGGCGCGTCAGACGCCACGATGGATATGTCTCCACGCAATTTCTTAATCAAGTCCACATGCTGAACGATGTCCGCTTGCGGAATGGCCACTTCGCGTTGGGCCCCCACACCCGTGAAAGTAACTCCTTGGATCAAGCTCTTGTTTGTGGAAAATATTGAGAAATTACTTGCGAACTCGGCGGAGGTTGTTTGAACCATCACGTCCTTCAATCGGTAGTTTTGTGCCGCATCTTGAAACTGAGCCACGCTCGAAAAGTGAACGAGATTTTCAGGACGGCCGGTCAGCACCGTGTTGGTGGAGAACTTGGATAGAAGCTCCGCGTCGTTGAAATCCACGGCGACAGGATTGGAATCCAAAACATTGATGGCCCGAATAGACGAGGCTGCGCCCTTCAACTCGGCGTAGGGCGTGCTGTTGATCCTGGCGCTGCTGTCGGCGATATTCACATCGACCAAGCGCAAACGATGATGTGGATTAAAATACGGAGGTTCGAGCGCCTTATTTATGCTGACGAACTGATCCATGGTCACGTTGGTGTTGGTGAACGAAATCTGCGCGGGAGTGGTAATCCGATAGAGCGTGTCCAAGGTGGCCAAGGCGTCGTCGTGTGAGATACGCAAAGGATTTTGGGCGTCGGTGATTTGAATGCTGCCCACCTGCCTGGTGCCATGCAGGCTTCGAAGGTGGCGCGAAATGTTGGCGCTGGTGTCCTGAACCTGAACCACCTCCACCAAACGATCGCTTCGCAGCCTGTTGAATTCAGTCACGGAGCCGGCCATTAAGCTGAGTTCGAATCCTGAAACCAGTTTGTTCAATATAGGCTTGTTTTGCCGCAGCTCCGACGCATTGAAGCTCAGCTGCTCATTCGCGTCCCCCGTCCAGTTACTCACGGTCGCGATTCTTCGGGCATGCTTGTTGAGCACAGCAATGCCTTCTTGGACATTTCTCGCCGAGTCGGTCACGCTGATGCCGCGTACACGACGGTCATTGGCCAGGGTTTCCACTTGGCCTACCGTGGCGCCGGTGATCTGAAGAGTGGCATTGGCCGGCAGCTTCGCCACAGACGAGGCGTGGGTGCCGAGGTAGTCGGCCGCGCTCAGTTGCAGTGTATTGGCTGGGGTGCTGAAACGCACGGTCTTGAGCTTGTCCCCCAGGGCTGACAGGCCCGCCAGATTGTTCTGGATGTTGACATTCGAATCCACCACCTCCAAGCTCTGCACGCGCGTGGAACCGGCAATGGCACCCAATTGGCCCACGTTGCCCGACACCTCGAATGCCGAAAAATTCGTGATGCGGCTGAGTAAAGCCGTGCTACGCGTGAACTGGTCGGCCGACAGTTTCAAGGGGACTCACGCGTCGGTTACCGCAACGCTGGTGAGGTTGTTGGTGATGCTGTTGAGGCTGTTCCAGTTGCGCTGAATGTTTTGCGAGGTGTCAGCCACCATGACCTGGGCGCCGGGCACACGGGACAGGAGCCGCAACGCTTCGTTGACGGGCACAGGGCGCGACGGAACCCCGGATACCGGCGCGCTCACGACCGAGAACGAGGGGCGGATGGAGGAAATGGTCATGCCTGGTATTTCGGCAGACGATCGCCAAACTTGATATCAGTTGGATTAAGACGAAACCCTTAATAACTTCATTTGAATAACTTTCGGCATTCTTATTTGGCTCAACAGCTAACACTTTCGCAAGCGTTGAGACGCTAGGGCGAGGCGCAAATTGATGCGATCCGGGGCAAGCACCGCTGATCGAAACACTCAACCACTCTTTTCAGCAGCCGCAGCCGCCAACGCCTCTTTCCAGCGCGCCTGCGGGATGTAGCTCTGCAGGCGGGACAGCACCAGGTCGGCCATGGCGTCGGTGAGGGCGTGGCCGGTGTGGGGCAGCACGTCGGCGGTGACGTCTGCGCCCTGGGCGATCAGGTGTTCGGCGGCCTCCACCGTGTGGCGGTAGGGGACGACCTCGTCTTCCTTGCCGTGGATCAGGTGCAGCGTGCGGGCGTCGCTCAGGCGTTCGGGCAGGGTGGCAAAGCGGCCGGCCAGGGCGATGATGCGGGCCGCCAGCGGCGGCTCCTGCACGCTGGCTTCCAGTGCCAGGATGGCGCCTTGCGAAAAGCCCACCAGCGCGGTGGCCGCTGGGGGCACGCCCAGCCGTTCCTGCCAGCGGCGCACCTCGGCCGTGAAAAGCGGCAGGGCCTGGGCCACCCGCGCGGGGCGGTTGGCGTCGTCCACGCCCTGGCGCGAAAACCACTGCCGGCCACGCCCGCCATCGCCTTCAAGCGGTGCGGGCACGGACACCACGGCCGACTGTGAAAAGGCCTGGGCCAGGCGCTGGCCCAGGGGTGCCATGTCCTGCGGCGCGCCGCCCGCGCCGTGGAACATCAAAAAAAGCTGCAGGGCCTGCCCCTGGGGCGGCTGCTGGAGGATGAGGGCGTCGGACACGCAGTTCCCTGTGTGAAGGAGTCAAAACCGCCGATTCAACCACGCCAGGCGGGTCGCTTCCAGGGGGCGCGGGGCCTGTTGAAAGGAAAGGCACAGCCGTGCTTGGCTACCATTGGTGTTTTCGCCTGAGCCTGCCATGCAAAACATCCTGGATCCCGCCATTCTTTTCTTCGTCTTCGGCCTGGTGGCGGGTCGGCTGCGCTCCAACCTGGAGATCCCGCCGCAGATCTCAAGGTTTCTGTCGCTGTACCTGCTGATGGCCCTGGGCCTGAAAGGCGGCTTTGCGCTGGAGAAGTCAGGCCTGACGGTGGATGTGGCGGTCAGCCTGGGCTGCGCCATTGCGCTGGCCATCGTGGTGCCGGCCATCGGCTACCAGATCCTCAAGCGCTTTTTGAACGGCTATGACGCGGCGGCCATTGCCGCGACCTATGGCTCGGTGAGCGCGGTGACCTTCATCACGACCATCCAGTTCCTGGAAAACCACGAGATCGCCTACGGCGGGCACATGGCCGCGGCCATGGCGCTGATGGAGTCGCCGGCCATCATCATGGCCGTGGTGCTGGCCAACTCGCTGCGCCAGAAGGCCTCGGCAGGCACGCTGGACGCCCAGGGCCGGGCCCAGGGCCACATTCCGCTGGGCAAGATCCTGCATGAGTCCTTCACCGACGGCGCGCAGCTGCTGCTGCTGGGCGCGATGGTGATCGGCGTGGCCACGGGCGAGGAGGGCAAGTCGGTGATGGAGCCGTTCTCGGTGAACCTGTTCAAGGGGATGCTCGCCTTCTTCCTGCTGGACATGGGCCTGATGGCGGCGCGCAACATGGGCGAGCTCAAGAACCAGTCGCCCTGGCTGCTGGCCTACGCGCTGCTGGGCCCGGTCACGCACGCGGCCCTGGCCCTGGCCCTGGCCTGGGTGGCGGGCATTGCGCCCGGCGACGGCGCGCTGCTGATGGTGCTGGCCGCCAGCGCCTCGTACATCGCGGTGCCCGCGGTGCTTCGCTACGCGATTCCCGAGGCCAAGCCTTCCATTTACTTCGGCATGTCCCTGGGGCTGACT
This sequence comes from uncultured Polaromonas sp., assembly GCA_964450095.1. Taxonomy (GTDB): domain Bacteria; phylum Pseudomonadota; class Gammaproteobacteria; order Burkholderiales; family Burkholderiaceae_C; genus Polaromonas. The sequence goes on along the minus strand of CAYVGD010000034.1, from coordinate 3,063 downwards.
TTTCCGTTCAACATCCTGTTGGGCATCCCGGTGTACGTGAGCATCGCCCAGCAGGTGCTGGGCTGAGCGCGGCGGGGCTGGTCGCTAAAGGACTCTGCGCAAGCGGGTGGGGCGGCGGCGCAGGCCTGCATCGGCTTACCCGGCGGGGTGCCGCCGGGTCGCACGCCTGAGCGGCACCCCGCAGCGCCTCCACCTCGTCGCCCCCTCCGCCCACGCCCACGCCCGTCGCCCGTCGCCCGTCGCCCGTCGCCTCTTGCCCTCGCCCTCGCCCGTCGCCTCTCGCCTCTCGCCACCTCGCCACCTCGCACGTCGCCCCGGCACT
>CAYVGD010000034.1:0-2641 GCA_964450095.1 uncultured Polaromonas sp. | reverse complement strand
CTGGCACTCTGGCACTCTGGCACTCTGGCACTCTGGCACTCTGGCACTCTGGCACTCTGGCACCCAACCATTGCATCATCCTGCCAAGGGCATTGCCTGCATTTGAAGGGAGCTTTCTGGCCGACCTCACGCAACCGGCGCGCAGGTTCTGAGCCTGTGCCGCACCTGTGCAGCACCTGTGCAGCACAGGTGCGTGTCTGTGCTGTACCTGCTCCCTACCTGTGCCTTGAAACTGCCGCACCGGTGCCACGGCTGGACAGGAACGGGCGGGGGCTAAAGCGCCCGAGCGGGGCTGCCGGCAGGCAGGTCCGCACCCGGCAACTCAGCACCCGGCAACTTCGCTCCCGGCAACTTCGCGCCCGACAGCTCGGCACCCGGCACTGCTGGCCGTTCAGCCCGCCAGCGCGCATGGGCCTGCGGATGGGCTGCGGCGTATCGCTCGGCGTAAAAGTGCCATTCCCCATCCCGGCCGAGCAGGGCAGCGGCCTGCAACAGCTTTTCAATGACCAGCGGCTCCGGAAAGCGGCGGATGACGCGCAGTGCGAGGCTGTGCACGGCCTGGGCGTTGCCGGCGTGCACCGGCGTGAGCGCCAGTTCGGCGAACGCGGCCTCTTGGGCGAAGAAGCGGCTGCTGCGCGCCTGCGCCAGCGCATCCGGCCCCAACCAGGGGCTGCGCTGCGGTGGGGCCAGAAAGGGCTGGCTGACCCGCAGGTAGTCCAGCGCAAGGGCAGCGGCCAGGCCCAGCAGGGCCGTCCCGCAGACTGCGGCCAGCGGCAGCGCCCGTCCGGGCCGGGCGGCCCACTGTCCAGACCCGGGCGCTGGCCGCCTCGCCCACCGCCGCCACCGCGGCCGCAAGAGGAAAAAGGCGGCCAAGAGCGTCGCCAGCTGGAACGGCCCGAACCACAGCGGATGCTCCAGCAGGCTGTGCAAACCGACCACGCCCAGCGCGCACCACAGCCCCCAGCGCCCCGCCTGGCGCTCGCGCCAGGGGCGGGCGCGCCACACAGCCACGGCCAGCGCCGTGCAAGCCAGGGCCGCGGCGGGCAGGCCCAGCTCCACCGCCAGGTGCATCGGCAGGTTGTGCGCGTGGCCGAGTTTTTCGGAAAACCGCTCGCCCGGGTAAAGCGTGATGAAGTGCGCATGGGCCAGTTCGCCCCAGCCCCAGCCGGTCCAGGGGCGCTGGGCGATCAGGGCAAGCACGTTGCTCCAGAGCGCCAGGCGCGAATCCTGGCCGCTCTGGGCCAGGCGGCCGAACACGCCGCAGCGCAGCAGCGGGCAATCGGCCGCGGCACCCGGCACAAGCGCCAGCAGCTGCGGCAGCGCGAGCGCGGCCAGCACGGCCAGGGCAGGTGCGCCCAGCGCCAGGCCCAGGCCAGCGCGGCGCCTTTGCCAGCAGAACACGGCGAACGCCGCGGACACGGCCATCCAGGCCAGAAAACCCGTGCGCGACTGGCTGCTCGCGTTGCCCACGGCCAGCAGCGCCAGGGCCACCCAGGGCGCGGCACGGCGCGCGGGAGGGAGCAGCGCCTGCCAGCCTGGCCCGAGGGCCGGCAAAGCCCCCGGCCGGCACTGGTCACCGGCGCGCCGGGTGGCCTGCAGCGCCAGCAAGGCCACCAGGCCCAAGGCGGTGAGGCTGCCGAACTGGTTGCGCTGGCGCAGGTTGGCGAAGGCCTCGCCCGGGCCCACCGGCCAGACCCAGGGCGCCAGCAGCCCGGCCTGCCCGACGTACTGGGGCAGGGCCACGAGGCAGCTCAGGAGGGCAGCGGCCAGCAAGCTGGCCAGGAAGAGCTTGGGCCGCCAGTGGCGGTAGAGCAGCAGGGCCGCGCCCAGGCAAGCGAGCGAGGTGATCCAGGACCAGGCGCTGCGCGACGGACCGCCGGACATCGGCTGGACCCAGGGCAGGACCAGCAGGACGAGAAGAAGCGCTGAAGAAAGAAGGGCCGGGCGGGCTGCCAGTCGGTCAGACGGGCCGCTGGCCATGCGTCACTTGCAGGTGGCGGGCAGGTACTTGGGCTCGATGCCGTTGGCCGCGCCCGTGCTGCACGCCCAGGCCAGCTGGCCGTCGGTGCCGAGGGTGGCCTTGAGCTGCAGGGTCTTGCCGCCGATGCGCGGCTGCTCGGCCGCGGTGACGGTGATGACGCCCACCGTGGTGCTGCCCGCTTCCCGGGCGTAGGCCACGCCGCCTACGTACCGCGACTTCTGCACGTCGAGCGCCAGGGTCTCGGGCAGGGCGTTGGACGCCTGCACCGCCTCGGTGACGGCCGTCTTGGCGGGCGTGGCGGCCAGGATGATCTCGGTGACCTTGGCGCGCACCGTGTAGTCCTGGTACATGGGCAGGCCCAGCGAGGCCAGCAGGCCGATGATGGCGATCACGATCATCAGCTCGATGAGGGTGAAGCCTTGTTGAACGACCCGCATGCGCACACTCCAGCAAATCACTGCGCCTGGGCCCCTGCCGCGGCAGCAGGCGCCGATGTTAGCCGCAGATGGTCCGCGCGCCTCGGGGGCAGCGGACCGATAAAACATATTTGACAAGGCGTCCACGCGCCCGGCCTGGGATTGAAAAAAGCGCCGGGTGGCGCTTTTTCAGGACTTCGCAGCGTGGGCGTGCGGGCGGCTGTGCGGCCGCTGCGCCTGCGGG
>CAYVGD010000033.1:0-15253 GCA_964450095.1 uncultured Polaromonas sp. | reverse complement strand
CTGACCACCCTGGGCTGCCCCGAGGTGCGCGTGGTCGGGCCCAAGACGCTGGTGCCGTCCGACATGGCGCAGATGGGCGTGCGCGTGTGCCACACGCTGGAAGAGGGCATCAAGGACGCCGACGTGGTGATCATGCTGCGCCTGCAGAACGAGCGCATGTCAGGCGCGCTCCTGCCATCGAGCCAGGAGTTCTTCAAGAGCTTTGGCCTCACGCCCGAGAAGCTGCAGCTGGCCAAGAGCGACGCCATCGTGATGCACCCGGGCCCGATCAACCGCGGCGTGGAGATCGATTCGGCCGTGGTCGACGGCGCGCAGAGCGTGATCCTGCCGCAGGTGACCTTCGGCATCGCGGTGCGCATGGCGGTGATGAGCCTGGTGGCAGGGAACGAAGCATGAACATCCTCATCCGAAACGGCCGCGTCATCAACCCGGCCACGCACTTCGACCAGGTGACCGACGTGTCGATCGCGGCGGGCCGCATCGTTGCCATCGGCCCGGCCGCGACCGATTTCGCGCCTGAAAAAGTCATCGACGCCACGGGCCTGGTGGTCGCCCCCGGGCTGGTGGACCTGGCCGCGCGCCTGCGTGAGCCGGGGCACGAGCACGAGCGCATGCTCGAAAGCGAGCTGGCCGCGGCCGTGGCCGGCGGCGTGACAAGCCTCGTGTGCATGCCCGACACCGAACCCGTGCTCGACGAGCCGGGCCTGGTGGAGATGCTCAAGCACCGCGCCAAGAAGCTGCACCAGTCGCGCGTGTTCCCGCTGGGTGCGCTCACCCGCGGCCTCAAGGGCGAGGCGCTGACCGAGATGGCCGAACTCACCGAGTCCGGCTGCGTGGGCTTCAGCCAGGCCGAGGTGCCCCTCCAGGACACGCAGGTGCTGCAGCGCGCGCTGCAGTACGCCGCCACCTTCGGCCACACCGTGTGGCTGAGGCCGCGCGACGCCTGGCTGGGCAAGGGCGTGGCCGCCTCGGGCCCGCTGGCCACGCGCCTGGGCCTGTCGGGCGTGCCGGTGGCATCGGAAACCGTGGCGCTGCACACCCTGTTCGAGCTGGTGCGCTCCACCGGTGCGCGCGTGCACATCTGCCGCGTCAGCAGCGCCGCGGGCCTCAAGCTCATTGCAGGGGCCAAGGCCGAGGGCCTGCCCGTGAGCTGCGACGTGAGCGTGCACAACCTGTTCCTCACCGACACCGACATCGGCTACTTCGACAGCCGCATGCGCCTGGAGCCGCCGCTGCGCCAGCAACGCGACCGCGAGGCGCTGCAGCGCGCCCTGGCCGAAGGCCTCGTCGATGCGCTGGTGTCCGACCACACACCCGTCAAGGAAGACGCGAAGGCGCTGCCCTTCGCCGAGGCCGAGCCTGGCGCCACCGCGCTGGAGCTGTTGCTGGGCCTGGCCTGCAAGTGGGGCGAGGAAAGCGGCCTGGGCCTGGCCCGGGCGCTGGCCACCGTGACCTGCGCGCCGGCAAAGGTGCTGGGCGCATCGCTCGGCTCGCTCCAGGACAGCTGCGGCCAGCTGGTGCGCGGCGGCGTGGCCGATGTGTGCGTGTTCGACCCTGCCGCCAGCTGGGCGGTGGCGCCCGAGGCGCTGCGCAGCCAGGGCCGTCACACGCCTTTCGAGGGCCACCAGCTGCAGGCCCGGGTGCGCTGGACGCTGGTGGCCGGCCAGGTCGCCTACCAGGCGGCCTGAGGCCTTTTTTTCCACTCGCCGGACGGACGACCATGCAGCCGCTGCGCGTGGCCTTCAAGCTCCTGCGCCTGCTGGCGCACCTGTTGCGCGGCTGGCTCATCATCCGGCTCCAGTTCGCTCGGCTGACCCAGCCTGAGCGCGAACGGCAGGTGCAGGCCTGGGCCCAGCGCATGCTCGGCGTGCTGGACATCCGCCTGGTGCGGCGGGGCCCGGCCTTTGCCGCCGGCCCGGTGCTGCTGGTGTCCAACCACCTGTCCTGGCTGGACATCCTGGTGTTGCACGCCTGCGGCTACTGCCGCTTCATCTCGAAGGCCGACGTGCACCGCTGGCCGCTGGTGGGCACCATGGCCGCGGCCGCGGGCACGCTGTTCATCGAACGTGAATCCCGCCGCGACGCCATGCGCGTGGTGCATCACATGGTCGAGCACCTGCAGGCGCGCGAGGTGCTCGCGGTGTTTCCTGAAGGCACCACGGGCGACGGCACCGCGCTCAAGCCCTTCCATGCCAACCTGGTGCAGGCGGCCATCAGTGCCCAGGTGCCGGTGCAGCCGCTGGCGCTGCGGTTTTTCGACGGGGCCACCGGCCGGGTCAGCATGGCGCCGCGCTTCGTGGACGACGACACGCTGGTGTCCTCGGTGTTCAAGACCTTGTCGGCCCGCGGCCTCGAGGCCCGGGTCTGCACCGGTGAGCCTCAGGCCTGCAGCGGCCGCGATCGCCGGGCCTGGTCGCAGGACCTGCAGGCCAGCGTGCGGCAGCTGTTTGAAAACGCCGCGTCGCGCTGAAGGCGGCGGCGTGCCGTGCGATGCGCGTTGATCACCGTTTGATCGGCGTTTGATCGGCGTTTTGGCGTCCCGGTCACGCTGAGCGGGGCGGCGTGCTCAGGCAGTGCGGACCGGCGCGCCGCCGGGCGAGTCCAGGCTTCAGGCTGGCTTGAGCGGCGCTTCGGCCGCGGTCACGGTGCGGCTGCCTGTGGCCCGCGCGTGGCTGCCGGCCGCCTGCGTGCAGGGCATCTGGCAGAGCTCGCTTTCTTGCAGGCTGCAGGCGCGGTTGAAGGTCACCACGTGGTCCACCTGCGGCCGGATACCGATCCATTCGCCGATGCGGTGGTCGTGGTGGCTGGGCACATGGGCCATCAGCAGGTGGCCGCTGGCCAGGCGCAGGGTGTAGAGGAATTCCGAGCCGCGGAAGGCCTTGCGCACGATCTCCGCCTTCACCGGGGCGTCGTCGTCGTGCACGATGTCGTCGGCGCGCAGCAGCACGTCGCATTCGCCGCCCTCGAAGGCGCAGGGCAGGGGACATTCGGCCACGTCGGAGAGCATGCCCACCGGCGTGTCCACCACCACCTGGCCGTTGACCTCGCGCAGCGTGGCCGGCGTGAACACGCCGTGCCCGATGAAGTCGGCCACGAAGCGCGTGGCCGGCCGGTGGTAGAGGGAATAGGCGTCGTCCCACTGGTGCAGCTGGCCCTCGTGCATCACCCCGATGACGTCGCCGATGGCAAAGGCCTCGAGCTGGTCGTGCGTGACAAAAAGCGCCGTGGCGCCGGCGGCCTTGAGGATGCCGCGCAGCTCGTGCGCCAGGCGTTCGCGCAGGTCGACGTCCAGGTTGGAGAAGGGTTCGTCCAGCAGCAGCAGCCGCGGCTTGGGCGCCAGCGCCCGCGCCAGGGCCACCCGTTGCTGCTGCCCGCCCGAGAGCTGGTGCGGATGCAGCCGCTCGGCGTTTTCCAGGCCCACCAGGGCCAGCACCTCGGCCACGCGAGCCCGGCGCTCTGCGGCCGGCAGACCCGCCAGGCCGAAGGCCACGTTGCGGCCCACGTCCAGGTGGGGAAACAGCGCGTAGTCCTGGAACACCATGCCGATGCGCCGCTGCTCTGGCGGCACATGCAGCTCCGCGTCGCTCACCGTCTGGCCGCCCAGTCGGATGCAGCCCGACTGCGCGCGCTCCAGCCCGGCGACCGCGCGCAGCAGCGTGGTCTTGCCGCAGCCCGAGGGGCCGATGAGAACACCGATGTCGCCTGCGGCCAGGCTCAGGGTGGCGCCATCCACCGCGGCGCGGGCGCGGCCGGCGTACTGAACACCCAGCTGGGAGACCTCGAGGAACATGCGCACCATTCTAGAGCGATGCCGCATGAGATGCGTACAATTCTCATTTGCACTGGAGGCCTGCGTCCTCCGCCCGGCCCGCCCTCGGGCCCTGGGCCTTTACCCGGGATCTGATGTCGCGCCTGCTGCCCCCCCTCCTGCTCAGCCTGCTGCTGGCCGTTCTGTGCCTGCCGGTGCTGGCCGTGTTCGCCTCCTGGGCGCAGCTGGACGCGCAGGGCCTGGCGCTGCTGTCGGAGCTGGCTGCCACGGTGCTCCCGGACTACGCCTGGACCTCGCTGTGGCTGTGCCTGTGGGTGGCGCTGGGCGTGACCCTGCTGGGCTCGGCCACGGCGTGCGCCGTCACCTTGTTCGAGTTCCCGGGTCGGCGCAGCTTCGAATGGGCGCTGCTGCTGCCCCTGGCCATGCCGGCCTACGTGGTGGCCTACGCCTACACCGATTTCCTGCAGTTCTCCGGCCCCCTGCAGACCGGGCTGCGCCAGGCCTTCGGGCTGCAGGGCCGGCTGCTGCCTGATGTGCGCAGCCTGGGCGGCGCGGTGCTGGTGTTCTCGGTGACGCTCTACCCCTACGTGTACCTGCTCGTGCGCGCGGCGCTGTCGGAGCGGGCCACGCACCTGATGGAGGCTGCGCGCCTGCTGGGCGCGCCGCTGGGCCGGCGCATCCGGGAGGTTGCGCTGCCCCTGGCCCGCCCGGCGGTGGCCGCGGGCGTGGGCCTGGCGCTCATGGAAACCCTGGCCGACTTCGGCGTCTCCAGCTATTTCGGCATCCAGACCTTCACGGCCGGCATCTACAAGGCCTGGCTGGCCATGGACAACCGGGCGGCCGCGGCGCAGCTGGCCACCGTGCTGCTGGTGGTCGTGGCGGCGCTGCTGGCCATGGAAAGCAGCGCCCAGCGCCGGCTGCGCTTTGCCGCCGGCCGCGGCGGGCGTGCCGGCTCGGCCGATGCCCAGCCCACGCGCCTGCGGGGCCGTCGTGCCGCGTTGGCCTGGGGCCTGTGCGCGCTGCCGATCGCCCTGGGCTTTGTGCTGCCGGTGGCCTTCATGCTGCGGCCCCTGGCCGCCGGCTGGGACGAGCTGCCCTGGGCCGCCTTCGTGCAGTGGTCGCGCAACAGCATCTGGCTGGCCTCGCTCACGGCGGCGCTGGCCACGCTGGTGGCGCTGGCCCTGGCCTTTCACCTGAGGCAGCGCCCCCGTGGCCTGGGCCGGGCGGCGGTGCGCCTGGTGGGGCTGGGCTACGCCATCCCCGGCGCGGTCGTGGTGGTGGGCCTGTTGCTGCCGGTGGGCTGGCTGCAGTCGGCCCTGCCGCAAACCGGTGTGGGCTGGTGGGTCACCGCCACGGTGCTGGGCATTGTCTGGGCCTACCTGGTGCGCTTTGCCTCGGTGGCGCTTCAGTCGGTGGAAAGCGGCTATGCGCGCATTCCTGCCAGCCTGGACGACAGCGCCCGCATGCTGGGCGTGGCCGGCTGGGGGCTGCTGGGCCGTGTGCACTGGCCGCTGCTCAGGCGCTCGGTGGCGGCTGCGGCGCTGCTGGTGTTCGTGGACGTGATGAAGGAGCTGCCCGCCACGTTGGTGCTGCGGCCCTTCAACAGCGACACCCTGGCCGTGGTGACCTTCCAGCTGGCCCGCGACGAGCGCCTGGCCGAGGCGGCCCTGCCCGCGCTCGCGCTGGTGCTGGTGGGCCTGCTGCCGGTGATGCTGCTCAGCCGCACGCTGCGCGCCAGCCGTTAGGCAGGGCGCTGCGCGGGCGGGCCCGCGCGCCAGCGGCCAGTTGCTGACCTGGAGCGGCCCGACACCCAGACGCCGCGGCTTGTCTGCGCGCGGGCGGTGAACTCTGGCAAGCATCCAGAGCCAGGCGAGCGGCTGCCGATCGGCTGGCCTGCGCGTCAGCAAGCGGCCTGTTCGCCGGCTTTCACGCCTGGGCCCTGGCCCTTGGCTGCTAGCACCCAGCACCCAGCACCCAGCACCCAGCACCGGCCTGCTGCCCGGGCGCCATGCCGCCTCGGCGCAGGTCGGCGTGCCCACGGTGCCGGTGTCCGGTCGGCGAGCCCGGTGCCGCCGCGGCTGGGCCCCGCCCAGCGCCTTGCAATAGCGACCCTTTGCGCCCCAACTCTCCGGTGTCAAGGCGCCAGGCCGTCCAGACACCCGTACCAGCGGCACTTCGCAGCCCGGCAGGTGGCCTCCAGCCAGGTCGCAAGCCGCACCTGAAGCCCGGCCTTGGCGCCGGCTTGGGCGCGCCTGCCCTCGGCCTGCCGTCGGCACGTGCTGACGGCTGCGCTGGCCGATGACCGACGCGGCCGGCGCGCCGCCGATTCCTAGAGTCCCTGCTCCTGTGTAAACCACTTGAGAAGGAGCATCCGCCATGAAAACCACCCCGATTGCCGCGCTTGCGCTGGCTTTCTGCGGCCTGGCCGCAGCCCAGACCGCGCAGGCTCCGGCCATGACGCGGGAGGCCTACCAGGCTCAGAAGGACCGCATCGACGCCGACCTCAAGTCCGCGCGCGAGAAGTGCAAATCGATGCAGGGCAACGCCAAGGACATCTGCGAGGCCGAGGCCCGGGGCACCGAGAAGGTGTCCAAGGCCGAGCTGGAGTCGCAGTACAAGCCCTCTCCGCGCAACGAGCAAAAGCTCAAGGAGGCCCGCGCCGACGCGGAGTACGACATGGCCAAGGAACGCTGCGACGACCAGAAGGGCGACGCCAAGGACACCTGCATGCAGCAGGCCCGCTCGGCCCGCAGCAGCGCCAAGGCGCAAGCCAAGGCCAGCACCGGCGGGGCCAGCTCGGGCGGCTCGACCCCGTCCACCCCGTCGAGCACCACCTCTGGCTCGTCGTCCAGCGGCATGGGCTCGAGCGGCGCCAGCTCCGGCGCCACCACGGCGCCTGGCATGTCCGGCTCTGGCGCTGCGGGCAGCGGCAGTTCCTCGGGCACCCGGCAGTGAGTCGCTGAAGCGAACCGCCCGGGCCTGGCGCTGCCATCCCCGGGCGGCAGGCGCTGTCTGACATCGGCGCGAGCTGCCCATGAAAAAACCGCACCGTGCAGGCACGGGTGCGGTCGGGGTGGCACCAGCAACAGGAATCGAACCTGTATCTAGCGCTTAGGAGGCGCTCGTTCTATCCATTGAACTATGCCGGCACGAGACGGCGATTGTAGGTGGCTGGCGCGGGACGCTGGGTGGTGCCTCAGCTGCGCGGAGGCACTTGGCCGAGGTCCAGCACGCTGTCGACCACCACGCGCGTGGCGGTGTTGACCAGCAGCAGGTCGCCTTCGAGCAGCAGGTAGGCGTGGCCGGCCGGTGCGGGGCCGAGCTTTTCCAGCAGCTGCGGTGGCGCATCGCCTGTGCTCAGCTGTTCCGGCAACGGCTCGCCCAGTTTCCAGTTGCGCTGGCTCACAGGCGATTCGCAGCGGCCGTTCTTCAGGATCACGCCCGGCGGGCAGGGGCCTGTGCCGCGGTTGGCGGTGAAATGCTCGCGCACGGCGCGGCGCAGCCTTTCGTCGAAGTACCGGCCCACCTCGGGCGGGCGGGCCCCGGGCGGCAACCCCGGAGGCAGGGCGCCAGGTGGCAGGACGCCGGGCGGCATGCCGGGGGTGAAGGGCTGCCCTGGCACCATGGGCTGGCCGGGCATCACCGGTGCGCCTGGAACCATGGGCAGGCCGGGCGGCAGGGTTGCGCCGGGCACCGCACCGGGCACCACCACGGGCACCGCACCGCCCACGACCGCGGGCGTGCCCGGCTGCACCACCGGGGCGGGGCGCGGTGCCAGGTCGCCGGCGCGCACGGTGTCGCTGCCGGGCGGCCGCGGTGGCGGGGGCGGTGCGCCGAAGATCTGCGCCATCAGCTCGGGCCGGTTCTTCAGGCGCGATTCCAGGGCGCCGTCCATCATGGCCATGAGCTGGGGCGAGTCGGCGTTGCCCATCCAGGAGCTGCGGTTGGAGCTGATCAGCCGCAGCTGGTCCTCGCTGCAGCCGGGTGCGTTGCGGCGGAACCAGTCGCTGGCCATCTTGGTGCGCTCGGCCAGGTCGTGGGTGCCCAGCGCCATGGCCCGGAACTCCGACACCAGGCAGTTGGGCGCGGGCTCGGCGCGGCGGTTGGCCGCAGCCGGGCGGCCCTGCGCGAAGGCCGACGCCACGGTGGCGGCCAGGAGCAGCGTGCAGGTGGTCGAAGCGAGAAGGCGTTGCGGTGTCATGCGGCGGTGCCCGGGTTGGGGGCCGGAGGCGAATCAGCGGGGGGCGCCCGACTGCGGGTGCGCAGGCAGGCGCCTTCGGTGTCTTGTCTCAGAGTATCGGCGCCACGGCCGGGGTCTTGAGCCGGCGAGCGGGCGCTGCCCCGGCTCGGGCAGGGGCTTGGGCGTGCCACGGCCAAGCCCGGGCCCCAAGGGCCGTGCCACCGGCAGCCAGGGTGGATCGGGAAGCGGGCTAGTCGTAGGGCAGCACGTAGATCAGGTCGACAGCGGTCTGCGCGCCGGTCTGCGCCCGCACGGTGAGCTTCTGGGACAGCTCGTAGAACAGCAGCAGCGTGCCCACCGCGCCCGACAAGCTGCTTTCGTAGGCGGCGTAGAAGTTGCTGGACAGGCGCTTGCCGAAGGTGATGGCGCCGCCTGCCGCGCTGCCGCTGCCCGGCGCCGCCTGGCCGGCGCCGCGGAAGGACAGCTCGTCCAGGCCGAGGGAAGAGGCCAGGCCCTCGCGGTTGACGGCGCTGCGGTTGCCCAGCAGGGCCACGGCCGCCTGCTGCAGCAGTGCCGCTTCCGCGCCGCCGGCCGCGCCGGATCGGCCCAGCAGCAGCCAGGCGAGCTTCTCGGCCTCGGGCAGTTCGGGCTCCGAGTACAGCCGCACCTGCGGCAGCAGGGCCGTGCCTGTGACCTGCACGCCCACGCGCTGCGTGAGGTTGGGCCGCAGGGCCAGGATGTCCAGCGCCGGGTTGTCAGCAGGGCCCGCAAAGCGCAGCAGTCCGCGCTCGATCTGAAGGCGCTGGCCGTAGGCCCTGTATTCCCCGCCGGCGGTGGTGATGCTGCCCACCAGCCGAGGCGGCGCCTCCAGCGACTCGCCGGTCACGGCGAGTGAGCCGCGCAGCCGCGCGTTGAGCCCGCGCCCCTCCACCCGCACATCCTCGCCCAGGTCCAGCCGCACGGCCACCCGCACCCGACCCGCCGCGGCCGTGCCGCCTGGGGCGGCTGGGCCCGCTGCGCTCACATTGCCCGCAGTACCAGTACCCGCAGTACCAGTACCCGCAGTACCAGTACCCGCAGCACCAACACCAACACCAACACCAACACCAGCACTTGCACTTGCACTACCACCGGCACTGGCACTGGCACTGGCACTGGCACTGGCACTGGCACTGGCACCGGCACCGGCACCGGCACCGGCACCGGCACCGAGCGCCCCTCGGGTGTTTGCTGCCGGCACCGGGCCGCGCCGCACGCGCACGTCGGCACCGAGCTGCGGGCGGTCCTGGTCGGCCAGGCGGATGCGCGCCTGTTCCAGGCGCAGCACGCCCGTGAGCACCACCGGCGCGCGCTGTGGCGCGTCGTCCAGCCGAGCCTGCAGCTCCCCCGAGAGCGTGAGTTCGCGGTCGCTGCGCACGCTGGCGCGCAGCTTGTCCAGCCGCGCCTGCACCGCCAGCTGCGGCACGCCCCCTGCCCAGCGCACCAGGCCGCTGGCCCGAAGACTCCCGCCGCCTGCGCCCGGCCCCTGCAGGCTGAATTCCTGCAGGCTGAGCTGCTCGCCGCTGAGCGTGGCGCGCAGCCGGCCGCGGCCGAGTTCGATGCCGTCCACCACCGAGCGCAGCGCCAGGTCGTCGGCCTCCAGCGGGCCGTTCAGCTGGGGCTGGCCGCGGGTGCCCGAGATCGCCAGCTGCGTGGCCAGCGAACCGCGCAGCCGCCAACCCGGTGGCGCCAGCGCCGACCACACGCCCAGCCGAGGCAGTCGGGCCTGCAGTTGCCCCTGCAGCGGCGCGTCGGCGGGCCAGTCCCAGCCACCGCCCTGGCGCTCGAGCCGGGAGCGCAGCCGGCCTTCGCTGCTGCCCGCGCGTTCGCTGTCCCAGCGCCAGGACAGCGACATCGCCTGGCCGTCGCCGTCCAGGGCCAGGCGTGCGTCCCGTACACCGGCGGCCACACGCGTGGCCAGGCCCTGGGCGTTCTCGGCATGCAGGCTGAGGTCGCCGGAGCGCCGCTGCAGCTCAGCCTCCAGCTTGAGCGTGCGGCCCAGCGCCAGGTCCCAGCGGCCGTCGAAGAGCAGGTCGCCCACCATGCCGGCGCGGGCCAGCACCGGCCCGGCCACCAGGTCGGCCCAGAGCAGGGGCAGGCCGCGCAGCTGGCCCCGGCTGGTGAATTCGCCCTGCTGCCAGCGCAGCAGCTGCCACTCGAGCAGGGCGGGCTCGGCCTGGCGCAGCGCCAGTGGCTGAAGGCTCAGCTGTCCCGGCTCGGCCGACAGCCCGCCAGCGCGGCCGCGCAGCCGCAGCGGGCGGGGGCTCTGGACCTGCCAGGCACCGCTGGCGGCATCGCGCAGCTCCAGGGCAAATGGGGCCACATCCATCTCCCAGGCCAGGCCGCTGGCGGGCGCGCCCTGGGCGATGGCGCGCAGCGCCGCCGGCTCGAGCCGCAGCTGGCCGTTCAGCTGCGAGGCGATCGAGCGGCCCCCCAGCAGCAGCCGGGAGTGCGCCTGCCACTGCGCCTGGGCGAGCGGTCCCTTCAGGCTGGCCTGCAGCTCGCCAAGCCAGGGCAGCGCGCCCGGGGCCTGTCGGCGGCCCGGCGACGCAGCGGCAGGCGCCGCAAGCGCCAGGTGCGCGTCCACCTGCGGCTGCGCCAGGCCCGCGGCCCAGTCCAGGCGCAGCCCGGCGCGGCCGGCGGGCAGGGCGGAGGCCGCGGCCTGGGGCGCGCACGCGGGGACGGCCTGGGCGACCTGCGGCAGGCTGCACAGCCAGCGCTCGGCCTGGACGAGGTCGGGCACGTCGAGCGCAAGCTCGCCGGCGGTCTGTGTCAGCGGCCAGCTGCCGCGCGCCTGGCCTTCCAGGCCGGGCGCTTTCAGGGTGAGCCGGCCCTGGCCGCTGCGCTCGCGCGGCCTGAACTGCAACGCACCGCCGAGCTGCGCCTGGCTGCTGCGCAGGTCCAGCCGCTCCAGCGTGAGCAGGCCGGCCTGCCATTGGCCGGTGGCGTCCAGACGGCGCAGTGCCCAGGCGGCCAGCGGGTCGCCCGACGGTGCGGCGCCGCCCGTGATGGCCAGATCGAAGCGAAGCGGTGCGGCAGCGCCGGGTCGTTTCGCGGCGTCACCCGGGGCGCCGCGGCCCCCGGGCGGGCGGGGCTGCAGCGCCTGCACCCGGCCGGAGAGCTGCTGGGCCGGCCAGCGGCTGTCGATGCGCGAAGGCTCCAGGCCCTCGAAGCGGGCCTGCAGTTCCCACTCGGCCGATGCGGAGGCAGATCCCGTCGCTGGCGGTGCTGGCGCGGCCTGCCGGGGGCGCTGGGGGCGTTGGGGGTCGGGGCCCGCCTGCCAATGCGCCTGGCCTTGCGCATGAAGGTGCGCCGCACCCAGGCGGGCCTGCAGCGATTCCAGTTGCCAGGCACCGCCTGCCCACTGGCCGCGCGCCTGCAGCGCATCCAGCGGCAGTGTGCCCTGGTTCCAGGGGCCGGGGCTGGCGTTGCCCAGGTCCAGGGCCAGGCGCCAGGCATTGCCCTGGGGCTCGATGCGTGCCTGCCCGCTCAGGCGGGTGCGGGGCGCCTGCGGCCAGAGCGCCGCGGCGTCCAGTTCGGCGAAGCGGGCGTCCAGCCGGGGCAGCAGCGGTGCCTGCCAGGCGGTCACGCGGGCCTCGAGGTCGGCGCGCATGCCGCTCGTGCCGGCGGCAGGCTGCGCCGGCACGATCTGCGCCTTCAGGTGGAAGTCCTGCAGCGGTCCCCGGGCCTGGGCCGAAAGCGCCAGGGGCAGGGGCTGCCTGCTGCCGGGAAGCGCGCCTTGCAGCTCGCCGGCCAGCGTGGCCGACAGGTTCATCGGGCCCTGCGCCTGCAGCGACGCCTCGCCGGTGTAGCGCCCCTCGGCCAAGCGCAGGCCCTGAAGCTGCACCCGGTGCTCGCCCTGGCGGTATTGCCAGGCGGCCAGCAGATCGCTGGCCTGGCGCTCCGGCGTGCCCGCCCATTCGATCTGTGCGACCGCCAGCCGGTCCAGCTGCAGCTCGAACGGCAGCGCCAGCGTGTCCGGCGGGCGCGGCGGGTCCTCGGGCGCACCGGGCACCAGACGCAAGCGCTGCACTTCCACGGACAGCAGGTGCAAGAGCGGCCGGCCACGCCAGGCGCTGTGCAGCAGGTCCGGCAGGTGCCAGCGCACCGCCAGTTGCTCGGCCTGCCATTGCAGGCCGCCGTCCCGCGCCTGAAAGCGCAGCGACGCCGCCCGGCCGCCCTGGCGCAGGTTGCCTTGCACGCCTTCGGCCTGCAGTGTCTGGCCCGGCGGGCGGCCCAGCCAGGCCAGTGCGGTGGCGAGCGAGCCTTCGCGGCCGCTCCACCACCACAGGCCGGCGGCCGACAGCGCGAGCAGCAGCAGGCCGCCGGCCAGCACTGCACTCAACAGCGCGGCCAGCGCGCGCGCGCCGCGTGGTCGGCGTGGTGCCGGGGGCCCGGGCGGGGTGGGTGCCTGCCCCCCGGTGGGCTCGTCTGGGTGCGGGCGCATCAGAACACCCATCCCACGCTCAGGTGCAGGCGGAATTTGCGCACCTGTACGCCGTAGGCCAGGTCGACCTGCAGCGGCCCGATGGGGCTGCGCCAGCGGGCGCCGGCACCCACGCCCACGCGCAGATCGCGGCCGATCTGGTCGGCGCGCTCGGCCACCTGGCCGGCGTCCACGAACAGCGTGCTTTCCCAGCCTGAGGGCAGGCCACGCCTTCTGAGCGGCTGCTGCCATTCCACGCTGCCGGTGGCCAGGTACCGCCCCGGGCCCACGGTGCCGTTGGGCAGGGTGATGCCGATCTCGCGCAGGCCGTAGCCGCGCACGCTGGTGTCGCCGCCGGCCCGGAACAGCTGCGCCGCGGGGATCGGGGCTTCGCGCGCTGCGCCCACGGCGCCGCCTTCGAGCCGCAGCGCCAGCCGCCCGCGCCGTGCGGCGCTCAGCTGTTCGGGCGTGCCCAGCGGCACGATGCCGGTCCAGCGGGCCAGGCCCCGGGCGTAGGGTTGGCGCTGGCCGTCCAGGGTGGTGCCGGCGCCCACCTCGGCGGCCAGGGCCTGGCCCTGGTCGGGGAAGGGGAGGCTGTCGAAGGCGCGTCGCACCCAGCCGTAGTTCAGGCTGAGCGATGCACCTTCGCCGGTGGCGCTGTCGGTGTTGCCGGCTTCGCCGCCACCGCCCACGCGGCTGCGGTCGAACTGCAGGAAGATGTTGCGGTCGATGCGGTCGCCGGCCTGGGTGCGGCCGGCGCGCCAACGCTGGGTCTGGGTGACGAGCGCTCCGTCGTCCAGGCGCTCCAGGCGCAGCGCGCCCACCCAGCGCCAAAGGCCTTCGTCGGGCGGTGCCGTCCACTGGGTCTGGATGAAGGGCTGGCGGTCGTCGACCTGCAGCCGCGTCTGCGCGCGCCAGCCCAGCAGCGGCGTGCGGTTGTGCACGTGCTCGGCCGACAGGCGCGGCCCGGTGTCGGTGGCAAAGCCCAGGCCCAGCAGCACGCGCTGCAGCTTGGCCTCGCGCAGCTGGGCATTCACGGGCGCGGCGGCCGGATCGCCCGAGGTGTCCAGGCTGAGGAAGGCCGAGTCAAAGTAACCGCTGGAGGCCAGGCGCTGCTGCGCCTCGACCAGGCGGCGCTGGTCATACGGTTGGCCCGGCGCCAGGCGCGCCAGGCGCGGCACCAGCCGCGGGTCGTAGCGCTCCAGGCCGCTGGCGCGCAGCGGGCCCAGGCGGTAGCCGGGGCCGGAGTCCAGGGTGAGCACCAGGTCCACGCGGTGCGTGGTGGTGTCCACGTCGGCCAGGCTCTGGCTGATGCGCCCGAGCGGAAAGCGCCTGGCCAGCATCTGGCGCAGGGCCTGGGTCTTGGCCGCGTCCCAGGCGTCCTGGGTGAAGCGCCGCCCGCTGCGCAGCCGCCAGTCGCGGGCGATCGCCTCGCGAAGCGCTTGCGCGTCCTCGTCGTCGGGTTGCGTGATATCGCCCTCGAAGCGGATGTCCACTTGGCCGACCTGCGCTGCCGGGCCGCGCGAGATGCGCAGCACGATCTCCGGGCGTGCGCCGCCTTCTGCGCGGCCGATGTCCACCTGCGGGCTGAAGTAGCCCAGGGTGCCCAGCAGTTCCTCGGCGTCTTCGCGGGCGAGCACCAGCAGGCGCTCGAGTTCGCCGGCGTCGAGGTCGCTGACTGCGCGGTAACGCTGCAGCTCAAGGTGGCGCTCGAGCAGCTCACGCACTTCGGTGTCGGCGTCGATGCGGATGTCAAAGCTCGGGCCTTGTCTTGGCGTGGCCGCATCGCCGGGCGCCGGCGGAGGCGGAGGCGTAGACGAGGAGGAGGATGGGGACGGAGCGGGGTCAGCGGCTGCGGTTTTCACCGCGTGCGTGTCGTCAAGGAAGGTGGCGTGCGAAGCGGCTCCCCGGGCAGGGCCCGGAAAGGCCGCCGGTGCCGCACTGGCGTTGGTGCGCGTTGTGGCCTCGGCAGGTGCAGCGGGCAGCGGGGCTTGCGGGTCCGCGGTGGCTGGCTGGGCCTGCGCTGCGGCGCCCGTGAGCAGCCACGCCAGCACCGCTGCCACCGCTGCAAGGCGCCGGGCGGCCTTCACGCCCGCGCCTGTCACCTGGGCAAGGGGGAAGTGGTGGGCCAGCACGGCGTGACGCCGCCGCGTTGCGGGGCCGGGCCTGGGTGCCGGGTGGCTGCGGTGGCCTGCCCGGTCGGGCGCGTGCGGTGGCAAGGGCGCGGCATGCTTCACCGCGCCAAGTCTATGCGAGGGCTTTTACTTGGTGAGCAGTCGCATGGCCTCTTCCAGGCCGCGCAGGGTCAGCGGGTACATGCGCTGGTTCATGAGCTGCTGCACGATGGCGATGCTCTGCCGGTACTGCCACACGCCCTGGGGCTCGGGGTTGATCCAGGCGAACTTGGGGAAGGCATGGGTGAGCCGCTGCAGCCACTCGGCGCCGGCTTCCTCGTTGTTGTATTCCACGCTGCCGCCGGGCTGGACGATCTCGTAGGGGCTCATGGTGGCGTCGCCCACGAAGATGACCTTGTAGTCGTGGGGGAACTTGTGGAGCACGTCCCAGGTGGGGATCTTCTCCGCATGCCGGCGGCGGTTGTCCTTCCAGACCGCCTCGTAGAGGCAGTTGTGGAAGTAGTAGAACTCCATGTTCTTGAACTCGGAGCGGGCGGCTGAGAACAGCTCCTCGCAGATCTTGATGTGCGAATCCATCGAGCCGCCCACGTCGAAAAACAAAAGGACGCTGATCTTGTTGCGGCGCTCGGGGCGCATCTGGATGTCGAGGTAGCCCTTCTCGGCGGTGCCCTTGATGGTGCCGCCCATGTCCAGCTCGTCCGCCG
>CAYVGD010000032.1:0-15426 GCA_964450095.1 uncultured Polaromonas sp. | reverse complement strand
GTAGGGGGGAGTAGAAGCGTTAGCTTCTTTCTTCTTCTCTTCTTCTTCTCTGGTCCGACTTTTGTCCCGCGTTTTGTCCGCTTTGGAAGCGGACACTTTGCGGACAACTCTCTTTCGCTCGGTCTCCATGGCCCGCTTCTTGGCGGACTGTCCGCCATGCTCGTCAAAGCGCGGAACCTCAATGAAATCAACACCTTCGGCCAGCCATCCGACGCTGACCATGGCAGCGCCAAAGCCAGGGAATCCGATCATGTCGTCGAGCGCCTCTAGGCTGTACCCGTCAAGCCGTCCGTCTTCGGAGTGGACATCGAACAGACACCACACCGCATGCAGTCCGCCAATCACGCGCAATCTGTCCGCTTTCAAAGCGGACGAAATGCGGACAACTTTTGGACTGGTGCCCAGGTCCAGGCGCATCTTGATCCATTCGCCGGCCATCAGCGCGTCCCTTCCTTTTTCGGACAGTTGGATACCCAGGCGCTCATGCAAGCAACTCCGCCTGCTGCGCCGGAACGCTTACCGGACGGCCGGGCGCCCCGGTCACACTGCACCGGCGTTGCTCGGCCAGCCGAACCAGGCGACCGGCAGCAATCAGCTCAGATACCCGAGCGCTCACGCGCGACACATCGATGCGCCGGCCATGCTGGCTTTCATACAGGTCCCGCACCTCAGTGAGGGTGAAATCCACACCCTGGCGCCGGCGCTGGGCTGCCAGGATCACGTCATAGATCTCCTGGGCCTGCCTGGCCAGCTTGCGCGGGCTCATCTCGGCCAGCGCGTCGGCCGAGGCGTTGCAGGCTTGGGTCGGTGCTTGGGTATCTGAGACATTCAACATGCAAACGCTCCCCTGTTGTCATCCGCTTGCGCGGCAAATTGGCGGGCGGCCCAGGCGCAGCACATTGCAGTCACCACAACCTCAACAGCCACGAAAGGGCCGCCCATGAAAAATGCACTCGACAGCTCAAGCATCGAAGTCGCCTGCCCGCACTGCGGAGACAAGACCGGCGAGCTCATCGGAAAACTCAAGGTCAAGCAGGACCTCACCTGCCGACACTGAGGGCAAGTCTTTGCACTGGATGCAACGCAAATGCGCCGCGAGCTCGCCAAGGTCGAGCAGCAGTTGGCGAAACTCAGCAGAGGTCTTGGCCGCCTGGGCAAGTAATTCCAAATCGCCGCGCACCTGCGCTGGATTGCGCACGCGAAGCTGAAGGCAAATTTCAGCCATCAGTGCGACCCCAATGCAGTGGAACCTGAACAAAGCGCTTTTCGAGATGGCCCGCCAGCTCGATCAGATGATGTCAAAGATGAACGTGCTTGAGCGCGAGCTGATGCGGCTTCGGCGAGATCAATGACGCGCGCCGCCTCATGAGCCGTGGCAGGGAAAATGTCTAGCCGCACATCGAGCAGCAAAACTTCAACCGCTGACCTCAAGCGCTTCACGCTGCCTCCCGCGCGTCTTTGGCCAACTCAGGCCAGATGCGCTGCCAGTCTTCGGGGAACATGTCCTGCCGCGTCACCGCGCCGCCAGTGGCGCGTTCGATGAGGGCGGCGTATCGGACTGGAATGGGGCGGGCGCCGCTGGCCCAGCGGGAAATGTCGGGCTCGTGCGCCTCAATCTCGCGGGCCAGGGCGCGCAAGGCGCCGCGCGGCTGGCTTGACAGGTAGTTGCTGAGCTTCATAGCTCGGCAATTTAGCGAAACGCGAAAACCAAGTCAAGCGTTTCGCGCATATTGTTCTCTAGCGTTTTGCTATTAAATAGGCCGAATGGACATCGACGAGATCAGGCGCGCCAACATTCGTGCCCTTGAACAAAGGCTTGGGCCAGACTTGGCCAGGCGAGCGGGCATGTCACCGTCGCAGTTCTACAACTTAAGAGACGGCGCAAAGGACTCCAAGACCGGCAAGCGCAGAGGCATGAGAAAAGAGACAGCTTGGAAAATCGAGGACGCTGCTGGTGTTGAGCGGGGATGGCTAGATCGAATTCATGCAACAGAATCTGAAATTCCTACTGATGCTGACTTTGCGATGGTTCCGCAGCTGGACGTTTCAGCCGCCTGCGGCGAGGGCAAGTGGGTGGACCATGTGGTGGTTAAGGGCGGCCTGGCATTCAAGCGCTCCAGCCTGCGTGACTTTGGCGTGCCCGAGTCGGCTGCGCGGGTGATCTATGCCTCGGGCCCGAGCATGGCGCCCACCATCCAGGACGGCTGCGTGGTCTTGCTCAACTGTGCCGACACAGAGCCCAGGGACGGCCGCGTGTACGCCATCTGCCAGCCCGACGGCACCTTGGTGCTCAAGCGCCTGGTCATGGACTACGTGCCGGCCCTCGGCCGTCAGAGCTGGGTGATGCGCTCAGACAACCCCAACAAGACCGAGCATCCAGACAAGATCTTGCCGCCCGATGACCGCACGGTGATCGTGGGGCGGGCCGTGTGGAACGACAACCGGCTCTAAGCCCGCACTGCACAAAAAACAACACTTCGTGTATATACGTGCGTATAGAATGCAGGGTTCCAACCAATGAGCGACATGAACAACCTGCGTATATCTCAGGCCATCCTAGACAAGCTCAACAACAAGCACAAGGTCAGCCGCCGAGAGGTGGAGCAATGTTTTGAGAACAAGTGCGGGCTGTACCTTGAAGACACTCGCGCTCATCACAAGAGCGACCCGCCCACCCTGTGGTTCGTGGCGCCGACCAACCAGGGCAGGCCCCTGAAGGTCATTTTTATTTACCGTGACGGCCAAGTGCACTTGCGCTCGGCCTACGATGCCGATGATGTCGCTCAGCGCCTGTACAACCAGCATGCGCGCTGAAAACCAAGGAGAAAACCATGAGCAAGAGCATCACCAAGATCGAAAGCACCGAAGAGGCTTGGGAGTCTGGTGCCCTGGGCGCCAGTGCAGACCATGTCAAGGCCGCCCCGGCCAGTCTGGAGGCTGAGATTGATGCCAGCCTGGGGCTGCAGGCCATCTCGATTCGGCTGCCTAAGCAGCTGATCGACGCCTACAAACTGATTGCCGCCCACCATGGCGTGGGCTATCAGCCGTTGATGCGCGACATCTTGCAGCGCTACGTACCCGATGGGCTGCGCGAAGTGCTGCAGCATCACGAGGCCAGGGCAGGCGAGGTAGAAACTCAGATTGGCGAATGGAAGAGGGCAGCCTGAGCCAATGACTCGCAAAAAGACCCGCTGCGGCGGGTTTTTTTGTGCCATTGCCCGTGCTTGCAAAAAAGATTGCAAGCGGCTATGCTTGCAAAATGAAAACGCAAGCAAAACCTTCTCCACAAAGCGCCGGAGCCATTGCCAGGGCTCGGTCCTTGACCTCAGATCAACGCTCTGCAATTGCCAGGAAGGCGGCCCTCAAGCGCGCTGGACTGCCCTCTGCCACCCACTATGGCGAAGTCAAGATAGGTGGCGCCACGATTCCCTGTGCGGTTCTTGAGGACGGCCGGCGGGTAGTGGTGCAACGGCAAGTTGTTGCACTGCTTACGGGCAGCGCAAAGGGAGGCCTAAACCGTTACTTTGCGGCCTCCAACCTTGCTCCATACGTTCCTGCAAAGTTTTCGGGCGTCGATCTGGACGAGGCTGCGATCGTGTTCGAGGCAGACGGGCAAAAAGCTCAGGGCTACGAGGGCGAGGACATCGTAGACATCTGCAGGATGTACCTGCAGGCTAGAGCGGCCGATGTGCTGCTGCCCAACCAGATTCACTTGGCCGAGCGAGCTGAAATCATCGTGTTGGCGCTTGCAAAACTGGGCATCACTGCCCTCATCGATGAGGCCACCGGCTACCAAGAGGTGCGAGATCGCCGAGCCCTCCAGGCGCTGTTGGACAAATATCTCCGCCAGGAACACGCTGCATGGGCAAAACGCTTTCCGGACGAGTTTTATCGTGAAATGTTCCGGCTTCGTGGATGGCAGTACCCCACGCCTTCTGGTGCACGTCCGGGTGTGGTTGGAACCTACACCAACGACCTTGTTTATGAGCGCCTGGCACCCGGGTTGCTTGAGGAGCTGGAGCGGCGCAATCCCAAGAGCGAGGCTGGGCACCGCAAGGCCAAGCACCATCAGTGGATGACGGCTGACGTGGGTGACCCAGCGTTGACCAACCACATTCACGCGGTGATGGGAATGATGCGAGCAGCGGAGTCTTGGGAACAATTCATCCGCCTCATGGACCGCGCCTATCCCAAAAAAGGCAAACAAATTCCACTGCTTGTTGAGTAGTCCTTTAGAGCGCAACGCACCTAAACAAGCCCGCCAGCATGGCGGGTTTTTTTCACTTTAGATGTTCAACACTCGAATCCTGCGCCACCGGTCGATTTCCAATATAAGCGTGAGCGGCTATGCTTGAGCTTTGTTGCCAAAAAGGAAAGCCGTGTTCATTCGTGCATGGATTTGCAGCCTTTTGCTCTTGCAGTGCGCCCAGGCCCAAGCTTCTGAGCTGAAAGTCAGCACAGCCCTTTGGAGCCAGTTCAGCCCGGCAGAGCAGGCCACGCTGCTTGAACGCTTCCCGCAGCTCACGCTCGCCCCTCCCGATTCGCTGGGAATCATTGCCGGCTCGCAGGCGGCCAACCGATCCACGCCAGGCACCAATGCCGGCGCAGCTCTTGGTGGTGCGCTTGGCGGTGCCGCCTACATCGACAACGCCTTCAGGGGCAACAACAGCAACTACTCGGCGGTGACTCAGTTGGGCGCCATGCTGCTCGGCGCGGCTGCCGGCTCCATGCTGGACAGCAAGCCGCAGGCACGCTTTGAATTCAGCTACTCCGTGCGTACCCTGGACGGGCAAATCAGGGAGCATCGCCAGACCTCGGGCGATGAGTTTGCAAGGCCGGCGGGCCAGTGCGTTGAGCTGCCGTCGTTCAAGGTTTTGGCGCCCGCCTCATGCAGTGCGGACAAGGTTTCTCTCCTAAGAACGCTTGCGCTGGTGGCAAGTCCTGGCGCGCGTCCTGTTCAGCAGCCAAAAGCAAGCCATTGCCGCATACCCAACATCGGCCTCATGACCTTGACCGCCGAGGCTTGCGCAGATCTCAATGGAGTGCAGGAATGAAAAACTCTGAGCGCCCGATGCGCGCGGCAGCACTGCTCTTGTCATGCGCCCTCATGGCTGGATGCATCACTGTTCCCAAAACCACGGGGGACAGTCTTTACACCGACAAACTGGTCACCTTTCCATCAAGCAACGGCTCGCGCGAGGTCAAGCCCGGCGGGCTGGTGCACATGCACGCCAACTACGCCAGCCGAGTGGTCTTCAGACTTTCCGAGCCGCTCAAGACGCGGTTCATGCTGGGAAGAATTTCTGCCGAGGTGACTGACAATTTTCAAGCCGCAGACCTCGAAGGGCGCAAGGCTTTTTGCTCTGAGAGACGGCTGTACTCTGACCTGCTGATGGGCCCGCAGTCTGTGGTCTGCATCTCACACAGTGCAAGTGGAAAGCTCGACAAGATTGAAGCCCAGCCTGGAGCCGCAATGCTCAGCTCTGTTTTGGCGGCGCCAGTCAAATTTACCCAGCACGAGATGCCGCGGCCGCAGCCAGGCTGGCCATTGAAACGTGAGCTTGTGTTTGATGGCATGAGCCAGAACGTGCTTGCCTTTACTCAGCGTACTTACGAGCAATCGCTCGACCAACCCAGCCAGATCAAGCCGCACTTGGTGCGAGTGCAGACCTTGCCCATGGTCGTCCTGATTGACGGTGCGCAGCTGCTGGTGACGGCGATTGGCCCAGAGACTGTCAGTCTTCAGGTCATTCAAGACTGGAGATAGCCCCGAGAGTCTGACCTCGCTCGGTCCATGAACCCGCCAGCGTGGCGGGTTTTTTTCGCTTGCGCACCCCGCGAAACGCAAAATATTTGCGAATCGCTATTGCAATGGAATTTGCGTTGCGCTAAATTACTTCCGTCAGCTCATCAACAACGCCCCGCCGATGGTGGCCGGGCGCAGAGCCGAGGAAGGAGTTTCGATGGAAGCAGTGACCCGGGCTCGCAGCTATCGCTGCAGCTACCACCCCCAGGATCGGGACGGCTACCCGACCCCGGCTGAAACCGGCGTGCTGCCCTTTGTGCAGCTCAAGGCCAGAAACGCCGAAGACGCGCAGCGCAAAGCGCACCAAGTCACCGGCTGCCCCGTGGCGCAGGTTGAGCGGTTGGAGGTGGGGGCGTGAGCAGCCACGCTCACCAGGACCTAGTGGTCAAGAGTAAAAAAACTCTCTGCACCGCAGACCCGGCAGGTCATCACGGCTTGACGAATACCGACGGACTTGAACACCGGGTCGGGGCGGCTGCCCGCGCGCAAGAGATCAATGCTGCCGCACCCGTCACAACGCCATCCGTCTGGGTTGTCTTGGCTGAATCTTTCAAGCCGGCTCTCGTTGTCCTGCAAGCACGCCTGAGCCTGTTGCAGCTGCGTGCGCAGATCGGCGTTCTCGCGCTCCAGCGCCCCAACCCGCTCTCGCAGAAGGGACGGGTGCTCTCGGAGCACCGCCGCCGAGCCGCGCTCGTTGATAAGCGCCTCCAGCTTATTGAGCAGCGTCTCAAGCATTTTTTTGGCCTTGGAAGCAACTCACCAAAACCGCTCGGTGCGGTCGGTACGGTAGGTGTTGGTGCTGCCGTCGAGCAGACCCGGCTCTTTCTGAAGTTCGCTCCAGACCACGTCTGCAATGCGGTAGGGGAAGCCGTCCAGGGCGTTGCCAAAGTTACCTGCCAGTGCGATGACGCCATCGGCGGCCAAGCCCTGGGCAACTGCATCATCAATGCGCAGCGAGTTGGTGCGAGTGTTTTGCGCCACGTAGAACCGAAGAATCTGCTTTTCATCTTCGGAGAGTGTGCGCAGGCGCTGCAGTACGCGCCGTTTGAGGTGCGATCGGGCGAGCGTGTGACGAACCTTTCGCGCCAGGTGAGTGCCCAAGTCAGCGAGCAGCAGGGCCACAGCAACGAGAAACCCCACGCCCATGACCGCGCGGTGATTTTCTACCAGTGCGCTCACACCCAGAACTTCGCGCCATTCGGGCTTGGCCAGCAAAAGAAAACCAAGCACGGCCGAAATTGCCACCAGCTTTCGTGGGGAGAGCTTGAGCGCCTCCAAAGCCGCCTTCATGAACTCAACCATCTCACCAGTCTACCCAAGGAGGCAGCATGACCCATCATCGCCTTTTCAACATCGCGCTGGCCGTGGCCGTAGCCGTTATGGTGGCCGTCGTCGGCCCCTCGCTCGATGCCGACCCTTACGAGAGCCCGGCCGAAGCCGCGCGCGCTGCGCTGGCCGCAGGTGACGCCGAGGGCCACGAGCAGCTGCTGCGCGTGTGCCGCGCCCGCCACGGCGATCTCGCCGAGGTGCGCTGGACGCCACAGGGCCCGAGCTGCAGGCCCTTCTCGAGTGCACGCCACCTGGTCGCTGACGCCAAGTGATGACGCGCGCCGCCAAATGCCCGCACACGGGCTGCAACTACCCCGAGGGCGACTGCCTGGGTACATGCGCCCACCAGCTGCCGCCCGCCGACCAGGCGCGCCGAGAGCGCGACAGCCTCGAGGCGGCCGCCTGGTGCGCATGGGGTGCTGTGGCCATGGTGCTGGTGGGTGCGTGCTTTGGCCTGGCGGCCTTGATCGCTCGGGCCTGCGGATTCTTCTGATTTGGGCCGAAAGCGGATGCTGCAGGGACTCCTGCCCCGAACTGCAGTGCGTGGGTGACGCGCACTGAAGGCAGACGCAGCGAGTAGGCCCGCCCTTCAACCTCAACGAAAGACCTTATGACCGAAAGACACAACCGCCCCGCCACGGCCGCCACGGACGTGCCCGAGTTCATCACCGACCTGGATGCGGGCATGTTCGAGCGTCTGCTCTCGCAGGCCCTGAGCGAGACCGCCGCTGCAGCCGTGGACCACGGCCGCGTGGGCGAAGTGACCGTGAAATTCAAGATTGAGCGCATCGCCGGCACCCAGCAGGTGCGCATGCAGCATGACTTGCGCTTTTCCAAGCCCACCAGCCTGGGCAAAAGCAGCGAAGAAACCAGCAGCGCCACGGTGCTCTACGTGGGCAAGTACGGCGCGCTGAGCCTGGCCCAGCCCTCGCTGCTGGAGACCGACAAGCGCCAGACGCTGATTCCCGGCGCCTGAGCGCCCCTGACAACACAGAACCAACCACCAGGAGCCTCACATGATCGACGCATCGGCCATCAACGAACTGACCAAGGCGGAGGCCATCGCCTCTGCCAACGACGCCCTGACCAGCCAAGTGCAAAGCCTGATCGCGCTGCCCGAGGAATACAAGCTGCACGATCTAGAGCCCTACCTCACCTACCGCCGCCGACAGCGCGGCCTGATGGTGACCAGCTCGCTCACGGACTTTGCCGCCTACTGCGAAGCGCATGTAGACAACGGCGCCAGCGTGTTTGTCGATGCCGACAGCATGACGGCCACAGCCGTGCTCAACCTGGGCTCACCGGATGAGCCTGGCCATGCCGACAACCGCGCGCGGCTGGAGCTGCGCAAGACAGCCGCCTACCAGGCGCTGCTGCAGCACACGCAGGCCGGGCGGGCGCTGAGCCAGGCCGTGGCGGCCGAGTTCCTGCAGGACTGGACCGACCTGGTCGAGTGCTACACCGAAGACGGCGCCAGCACCAAGAACACCTACGCCGTGGCGGCCATCCGCAAGCTGACGATTGAGGCCATGCGCAAGCTGGAGTCGAGCGAGCAGAGCCTGAGCGCCAGCCGCAGCGCCTTTGAGTCGGTGCAGGCCACCAGCGCCGCGCCCATTCCCACGGCCATTCACTTTCGCTGCGAGCCCTACCGGGGCCTGGCCCAGCGGACGTTTGTGATGCGTCTGGGCGTGCAGACCGGCGGTGACAAGCCCACCATCGTGCTGCGCGTCATCAAGGCCGAGCAGCACGCCGAAGAAATGGCCCAGGAGCTGGCCGACCAGGTGCGCAGCGAGCTGGGTGACACGGCCCAGGTGGCGCTCGGCACTTACAACCCCAAGGGCTGAGACATGAGTGCGCCCATTCTCATTGGCCTCACGGGGCCGGCCGGCAGCGGCAAGGACAGCGCCGCCGATGCGCTGGTGCACCTGGCTGGCTTTACCAAGGTGGCCTTTGCCGACGCGCTGCGCGCAGAAGTCTGCGCCGCCTTTGGCGTGCCACTGCAGTACCTGACCGCGCGCGACACCAAGGAGCACCCGATCCAAGCGCTGGCCCTGAGCCGCTGCATGGTGATGGGTTTTTTGGCCGCGCTGCGCGAGCGGGAGCTGGGCCTCGATGAAGACGAACCGCGCAGCCCGCGGCAGATCATGCAGTGGTGGGGCACCGAGTTCCGCCGCGCCAAGGACGAGAACTACTGGATAGCCCGCGCGGTGCAGCGCATCAAGCGGCTCCACAAGCAGGGCAAGAGCGTCGTGCTCACGGACGTGCGCTTTCCCAATGAAGCCGACGTCATTCGCGCCCTGGGGGGTGTCATCTGGCAGGTGTGGCGCCCAGGTGCCGAGGTGGCCGAGGGCGCCCACGCCAGCGAGACCCACGGCCGCGAGTTTGACCCTGAATACGTGATCGACAACGACGAAGGGCTGGACGAGCTGCGCATCGAGGTGGCGGCCACGCTGGCGCACATGAAGGGGGTCGTGTCATGAGCTTTTACAGCACCATCGAATCCCTAGAGGTCGCGGCGGATTACCACCGGAAAATCGTTGACCAGTGCGGTGACATGGCCGAGGTTTTGCGCAGCATCAAACCCAGGCACCAAGAGCCGATGCCGGTCTTGGAGTTGGCTAGAGCTTTGCAGCCGCTAGGCCTTTGCATCGTGCACCGCGAATTGGTGCTTGAGTGCCTGCGGGTCATAGAGTCCCTCGATGACGACGAGGGCGTGTCCAGCGAAAAACTGCACCGGCTGCAGAACGGCCTGAGTGCTTCGCTTAGGGGGGGTATCTGATGACCCGCATCCCCAACGACGTTCTGGCGCACTTCCAGAAGGACGTGGCCGACCACCGCATGACTGTCATCCGCGACGACGGGATTCATCGTCACCTGCAATTCAAGCGGCCCGACCAAGGCGCCTACTGGTTTGACCTGATTACCTGGCCGGGCGCGCTGTGCATCGACGGCGACATGGGCACGTACGTGTTTCGCCGGCTGGAAGACATGTTCGAGTTCTTCCGCGCCGACCGCGAGTACCTGGGGCGCAAGGGCATCCCGCTCGCCATTAACCCCGGCTACTGGTCGGAGAAGCTGGCGGCGACATGCCGAGACGGCCACGAGAAGTTCAAGCCCGACGAGTTCTGCGCCCGGGTGAAGGAGGCCTTCGACGAGTGGGTCGAGAGCGAGCGGCCGGACGAGGACGCGCCCCAGGCGCTGCGCGAGGAATTCGAGACCGTCCAGGCCGAGCTTTGGGAGCAGCTGGAGGACGAGGTGCTCTGCTGCGCGAGCGACGGCGACGTGCGCGCCTACGACGCGGCCCGCGAGTTCCTCTTCGACCGGGACGGCTGGGAGTTCGAGATGCGCGACTGCTGGGAATGGGACTGCCGACAGTACACCTTCCACTTTATCTGGTGCTGCTACGCCATCACGTGGGGCATCGCTCGATACGACGAGGCCAGCACCAAGGCCATGGTCACAGAAGGCGGTGCCGCATGAGCGCCATGCTCCACATGACTCAGGCGCTCACAGCCCGCGCGCCCTGGCCGCAGGTGCGCAGCTGCAAGCCGATGGCTGGCGGTGCGGCCAAAGGCGAGACGAAGACCGCGCGCATGCTGGCTTACCTGAAGGCGCACGGATCTGCCAGCGCGCATGAGCTGGCTGATGAGGCCGACATTGACAGGGCTTGTCAGGTCAGCGCCGTGCTCAAGACCCACATCCGCCGAGGCCAGGTCGAGCTGGTCCGGGGCCGTTTCTACCTCAACGAGCAATACGACGCCGAGCTGCAGCATGAGTTGGCCCAGGCCGCCGCGTTGCTGCGCAGGCATGGCTACCGGGTTGAGGCTGCAGCATGACCGCCCTGGCACTTTTTCTTTCCACCCTGGTCCTTGTCTTCACGCTGGGCATGCAAAGCCAGTTTGTGAACAACGGTCATTACGTTGCGGCCTTCTGCAACAGCCTGGCCATTGGCGCGAGCAACCTGGTGTTGTTCCGCCTGGCGCCAGACGCCGCAGGCATTGAGGTCGCGGCCTACTTGGCGGGCGGGCCCATCGGGATCGTGCTGGCCATGTGGGCCTACCGGTACAAGCGCCGCCCGCCGCTGGTGCAGCGCTTCAAGTGCGGGGGCTGAGCCATGACCAGGAACACATGGACGCCCGAGCAGCTGCAGCGCCTGCGCGAGCTGTACCCCGAGCACGCCGCCAAGGACGTGGCCCGCATGCTGGGCCTGACCGTGGGCAGCGTGTACGGCAAAGCCGCCGTGCTGGGCCTGGGCAAGTCAGAGGCCTTCAAGTCCAGCGAGCGCTCGGGCCGGCTGCTGCCGGGGCGACTCGATGACCGCCATCGCTCTGGCCAGTTCAAGCCTGGCTTGGTGCCTTGGAACAAGGGGCAGAGCTATCAGGCGGGCGGGCGCAGCGTGGAGACGCGTTTCAAGCCGGGCCAACGCGGGTCGAACTGGAGGCCGACAGGCAGCTACCGCATCAACTCCGAGGGCTACCTGGACATGAAGGTCAGCGAGACCGGCTATGGGCCGCGCGACTGGAGGCCAGTGCATCGCATCGTGTGGGAACAGGCGCACGGCCCGGTGCCTGCGGGTCACGTGGTGGTGTTCAAGCCAGGCCAGCGCACCAATGTGTTCGAGCTCCTGACGGTCGACCGCCTGGAGTGCATCAGCCGCGCCGAGAACGCCAGGCGCAACCACCCGAACAACCGTTCGCCTGAGTTTGCGCGCCTGGTACAGCTCAAGGGTGCCATCACCCGCCAAGTCAATCGCATTGCCAAAGAACAACAAGCATGACCACCGCACACATCACACAAGTGCGCGAGCAGCTGCTCGCCACGCTCGCCGACCTTCGCTGCCGCGACAACCCCATGGACGTAGAGCGCGCGCGTGCCGTGGCGCATGTGGCCAGCGTCCTGGTGGACACCGCCAAGGTGGAGGTGGACTACATCAAGGCCACGGGCGCCGAACGGTCTGATTTTTTGGAGGGCGTTTCGCAGCACCTGCCGGCCATCAGCAATGAGCCAACGCCTCACAACCCTTTTCCGAACCGGGTGCACCGGCTGGAGGGCTAAGACATGGCGGACACCTACCGGCCGCGCCCGGGCAGCTTGGT
Source organism: uncultured Polaromonas sp. (assembly GCA_964450095.1). GTDB lineage: Bacteria > Pseudomonadota > Gammaproteobacteria > Burkholderiales > Burkholderiaceae_C > Polaromonas. The sequence continues at coordinate 3,195 of CAYVGD010000032.1, read as the reverse complement.
GGCGCGCGTGCTGGCTTTCTTTGAGCACAACCCTGAAGAAGAGTTGACGCGGTCCGATGTGGCTGTGAAGTTTGAGCTAGGCATTACCTCAGTGTCTGGCACGCTGGCTGCCGCCGTCCAGGCCGGCCTGCTGCGGTGGGAAAAAAACGACGCGGGCCGCGGGGTCTACCGCGCCGGCAATGGAGCAAATCATGGATGACATCGACCGCGCGCAAGAGCGCGAGCAACTGGCCACGGCCGCAGCGATTGCGCTGGCCGCGCGAGATCTGCCGGCAGGAGAAGCCGGCGAGTGTGATTTTTGTGGCGAGCACAGCCCGCGCCTCGTGCGCAGCGCTTGCGCCAGGTGCCGTGACGAGTACGGCCTGGACAAGCCTCGCAAGGCACTGAAATGACCCGCTACGACGTAATCCGCACCATGCAGCAGGCCGGTCTGTTCAGCGCGACCACCCGGGCCTACATTGACGAGGTCGAGCGCTTTGCGCACCTTGTCGCCGCTGCCGAGCGCGAGGCGTGTGCGCAGGTGTGTGACGCAAAAGCACTGGCGTGGCGAGTGCGCCCAATGCCGCTGCTTGGATATTCGGCCGAGCTTGAGGGCTGCGCCGCCGCCATCCGCGCAAGGGGGCAGGCATGAGCCGCAAGACCACCGCTTACGCCCGCCGGCAGCCGTCGATCCCGCGCCAGTTCAACCTGGCCCGCGAGCTCATGGCCAGCCCGACCGAACCGATGCCCCGCGAACAACGCGAGCGCCAGCTGCTGGCCATGTGGTCCGGCTTGGCCTCGCTGGAAACGGCGCTGCAGCCTCGGGCTGAGGATTGGCGCATCGTCAGCGACGCCGTGAACCTGCTGCAGACGTTCGTGGAGATGGGCGAATGCCAGGACAGCAGTGGCTTGCTGACCGATGCGGTCACGGCCGTGGGCGCGGCCGGGCATCGCGCCCTCAGTGGTCAGGCCCTGCGCCTGGACGGCGCGGGCATGCAGGCCGTGCGGGCGGTGCTGGAGGATTACGCCGCGGTGCTCGAGGCGCTGCCCGAGCGCACGGTGCTGCGGGCCCACCGACTGACCGAGCAGCGAATCATCGGCATCCTGACCAGGCGACGGTCCGATGGTGCGCAGGTCATCGCTGTTTGAGGTCCGTGCCATGAAACAGGTTCTTTTGACACCTGCGAGCTCAAGCAGCAGCGCGCCAGAGCGCATCTACGGATGGCTCGACTCTCAGCTGAGCATCGCCCGCTTTTACGGCGGCATCACTTACCAGGGTTCAGCTATGTCATCGACACAGCCGACCCGGAGCATCCTTTGGTGCGCTCCGATGTGCTCAAGGCCGAGCGCAAGGCCAGGGATGCAGAAAGCAAAAAAAAAGCGCCTTGCGGCGCGTGACGGTCAAAACGATTTTTTCAACGAGGCCCAGCCATGACGGATGCCGCACTTCTTCAGCGCATCGAGCTTCTTACCAATGCCGTGCAGGCGCTATCCACGCAGATGGGGGCGCGCCTGACGCGGGCTCAGCTCAGCGAGCGACTGGGCGTGCACCGCAATACGCTGGCCAGGCGCCTGGCCGAGCCGGGCTTTCCGCTGCCGGGCAAGGATGGCAAATGGCTGCTGTCGGAGATCATCGAGTGGGAGCGCTCACGTTGAGCGAGCTGTCATCCGCTTGGCAAGGTCCGAGGCGCTGGGGTTGTAGTAGGTGAGGGCGCGCGTGGTTTGCTTCCAGCCGAAGACTTTGCACAGGTCCAGCACGTGCAGGCGCTGGGCCAAGCGCGTGGCGGCGGTGTGGCGGCTGTCGTGAAACGTGAAGCCCTCCAGGCCCGCGCGCTCGCGGGCCCGCCTGAATAACGCGTCCAGCGTCTGCGGCTTGAGTCCAAACACCAGGTCCTGGTCGAAACCCTTCATGCGCTCGATGACGCGGGCCGCGCCTGGGGTCAGTGGCACATCGCGCTTGCCGGTCTTGCCGTCCAGTAGCCGCACATGGTCGGCGCGCACATCGGACCAGCGCAAACTGCACAGCTCGCCGGCCCGCATGCCGGTCATCAAGGCCAGCAGGAAACAGGTAGCTGCCGCCTGACTCATGGTGCGCATGCGCCCCTTCTTCCAGCCGAGCTGGCGCAGCATGCGCCGCACCTCCACGCCTGAGATGACGCGCTCGCGGTGATCGGGCTCTCCAGGGCGGCGCACATCGCGCATCGGGTTCTTTTCGATCCACCCCCATTCGCGCTTGGCGCACTCCAGCACGGCGCCCATGAGCGTCATGTCGCGCAGCACCGTGCTGCGAGAGACGGCGGCCAGGCGCGCGTCGCGCCATAGGGCCAGGTCGGCAGGTCGAATCTCTCCGATCTTGCGGCCCAGCGGCAGCGGGGCGTGCTCGGGCTTTTCAAAAGCGGCCAGGCGGATGGTCTCCCACCGTTCGCCTTTCTTGCTTGGGCTTACGTCGGTGGCGTACTTGCGCAGCGCATCGCGCAAGGTCTTGAGGCGGCCGGCGTTGCCGCTGGCCATCATTCGGATTTCAGTTGCGCGCCGAGCGGCCCAGGTCGATGCCAGCGTCTTGGTGTCGAAGGTGCCACTTTCTCGCACCCCGCCCACCTCGATCTGCACCCACCAGCGCCCGGACGCCATCTTTTTGGGGGTGGCCATCGTTTGGGGATTTTGGGGCTGAATTTTGGGGAATTTTTGGGGGGCTGCTGCTGCAGCGTGGTGCAAGCACCGCACAAAGCAAAACAGCCCGTCTGCATTTTCACTGGGAAAAGGGCAGATTGGGGCTGTCGTTGCACACTTCTAAAACGTACCGTGGTGCCCGGGGCCGGAATCGAACCGGCACGCCTTGCGGCGGGGGATTTTGAGTCCCCTGCGTCTACCAATTTCACCACCCGGGCGGCAAGGGGCAATAGCAAAATTATGGCACAGTGCAGTCCCATGAAATTCCAGACGATTGAGGCTGTCATCGGCAAGACGCCGCTGGTGGCGCTGCAGCGCATCCAGGCGCAAGAAAATGCTGCGCGCGGCAATGTGCTGCTGGGCAAACTTGAGGGCAACAACCCGGCCGGCTCGGTGAAGGACCGCCCTGCGCTGTCCATGATCCAGCGTGCCGAGGAGCGCGGCCAGATCAAGCCGGGTGACACATTGATCGAGGCCACCTCGGGCAACACCGGCATCGCGCTGGCCATGGCCGCCGCGATCAAGGGCTACCGCATGGTGCTGATC
>CAYVGD010000031.1:9755-15517 GCA_964450095.1 uncultured Polaromonas sp. | reverse complement strand
GATGCCGCAGCTTGTTTTCGGGAGGCCGCGCGTTGGGCGTTACGTGGCGGGGGGTTCAAGGCCTGTGTTTTTTGCAATGTCGCAGCATGGCTTGACCCGGAGCCACAACTCAAACGCTGCGGGATGGGGCAGCTTGTTTTCGACGGGCACACCTGGGCGCGTCAGCCGTGGTGCAAGCTTTTTCCGCCCATCGCTTCTCCGTACCTTGCAGCCTGGGCCGGTCGGTGAGCCCGACACAACCGCTGCGCGATGCCGCTGCGCGTTTTCGGTGGTTGTACGGGACGGTGCGTCCCACGCGGTGGGGGTGTTCCCGGCCGGCGATTTCTGCGTACCGCCGCAGCATGAGCCGGCCGGGAAAACCCCCGCCGCGTCGCTCTGATGACGGCGAACATCAAACCACGAGTGAACTGCACTCCTGACCGCTGCGCTGCGACGCAGCAGACAAGACGGCGCGAGCCCAGCCTCAGGCCGGTGTCACTTCTGCGCTCACCTTCTTGCCCGCAGACACCAGCCAGTCGCGCAATTGCTCCGACCCGCCCACCTTGCGGCCGCCGATGAACACCTGCGGCGCGGTGGAGGCGCCGGCCACCGCCTGCAGCGTGCAGGTGGTGATGCCCCGGCCCAGCGTGATCTCCTCGTAGGCCAGCCCCGCCTCCTGCAGCATGGCCTTGGCCTGCGCGCAGTACGGGCAGCCCGGCTTGGTGAACACGGTCACCGACTCCGGTGGCTTCGCGTTCGGCGCGATGTGGCGCAGCATGGTGTCGGCGTCCGAGACCTCGAAGGGGTCACCCTCCTTGTCGGGCTCGATGAACATCTTCTCGACCATGCCATCGCGCACCAGCATGGAATAGCGCCACGAACGCATGCCGAAGCCCAGGTGGCGCTTGTCCACCAACATGCCCATGGCCTGCGTGAATTCGCCATTGCCGTCGGGGATCATGGTGATGCGGTCAGCCTGCTGCGACTGCGCCCATTCGCTCATCACGAAGCCGTCGTTGACCGAGATGCACACCACATCGTCGATGCCGTGCTCATTGAACGTGGGGACCAGTTCGTTGTAGCGCGGCAGGTGGCTGCTGGAACAGGTGGGGGTGTAGGCGCCGGGCAGAGAGAAAACGACCACGCTCTTGCCGTCAAACAGCTGGTGCGTGTTCACCTCCACCCACTGCCCGCCCTGGCGGGTCTTGAAGGTCACTTCGGGCACGCGGCGCCCTTCCTGGCTTTGCAGTGTTTGCATGGACTTCAGACCCCCTGGGAACGCGGGTCGTCGTCCACGCCGGCAGTGCCACGGGGCGATGAGCCGGACTGGATGTTGTCGCCGCTTCCGCCCTCGCGGCCGCCGCTGGCGCCCTGGGTGATGTTGCGCCCGCGCTGGAACTGCGAACTCGACGAACCGCCGCCCGCGCTGCCGGCCGCCTTCGACTGGCTGGAGCGGTCCGGCTCGGCCGGTTCGGAGATGTCGGCCAGAGACTGCGACACGTCTTCGCTGCCGGTCTTGGCGGCGATGTCGCCCAGGCTCACCATGCCGACCAGATGCTTCTCGCGGTCCACCACCGGCAGGCGGCGGATCTGGCGCTGGGACATCTCCTGCATCACGTCCTCGACCGCCTGGTCCTCGTAGCACCAGCTCACCTCGGAGCTCATCACATCGGACAAGGTCACGCCTTCGTCGGCGCGGCCCTGCGCCACCGCGCGGATGGTGATGTCGCGGTCGGTCACCATGCCCACCAGGCGCTCGCCATCGCACACGGGCACCGCACCCACATTGAGCTCGTCCATGGCCTGGGCGGCCAGCACCACGGAATCGGTCGGGCGCATGGCACGCACGCCACGCGTCATGATTTCTGCCACTCGGGTCATTGCTTGTCTCCTCTAGGCTGGGGTTGGAACAAGCACAGAGGCTAGCCAAGGCGCCCGGATGCCCCTGTAGGCGGGGGTGAGAGACAGCGTCGGAAAAGGCTGGCGCCCACGGGCTGCGGCAGGGGGTGGAAAGGTTCGCGCGTGCACATGAGCATCCAAGCGGACGCACGCACGCACGCACGCACGCACGCACGCGCACGCGCACGCGCACATGCACACGCGCCGGGCCGCGGGCATGGCGGGCCAGGCAGAAAGGCTCCATCACACCGCCGGCGCAACGAGCTCAACGAGCACAAACAACACCGCTGACACCGCACACGCGAGGCAAGGCAATGCAATGCAGGGCAAACGACGGAACCGACGCGAAGTCTCGCGGCGTGCCCATTCGGCGGCCCTGCGTAGGCTGCGGATCACCCGGCCTGCGGCGCACAGCCGACAGCCCGCGCACGCCCGCCCAGGCAGGCTGTCCCTGGAGGTGCGCGCCGCATGCTGGAGATGAGCCTGCCCTGGTGGGAATTCATGCTGCGGGTGGCCGCCGTGTACGCGGCGCTGCTGCTGATGATCCGCCTGAGCGGCAAGCGCACCATCGGGCAGTTCACGCCTTTTGACCTGCTGGTGATGCTGCTGCTGAGCGAGTCGGTGTCCTCGGCGCTTTCAGGCGGCGACGACTCGCTGCTGGGCGGGCTGATCGCTGCGGCCACGTTGGTGGCGATCAATGGAGCGGTGGGGCTGCTCACTGCCTACAGCCGCCGCATCGAGCGCGTGATCGAGGGCGAGGCGGTGCTGCTGGGCCGCAATGGCCGCATTTACGTGGCACGACTCAAGCGCCACCGCGTGGGCCGCGACGATGTGGACCGCGCGCTGCGCGAGGCCAGCTGCAGCCTGCAGGACATGCGCTGCCTGTTCCTGGAGGCCAACGGCAGCCTCACCGTGCTCAAGCGCCCCGAACCCGACTCGCCGTGACGCGCGGCCTAGCTGCGCCCACGCGCGGCCTCTTCCTCCCAGGGACTGGGCGCCACGTTAGGACCTTCAGGAAAGGCCTGGGCGATGCGCTCGGGGTCCAGGTCGGGCGCCGCCTGCGCCGGGGTCGACGCAGCCTCTGGCGGCTCAGACGCGGGCTCTTTCGGGCCTGGCATGGCGCCCGCCGGGCTGGCCGCGTCCTGGCCTGGGCTGGGCGGTGCGCGGTCCGCCATCTCGGGCGTGGGCTGGGCGGGGCCGGTCCGGGGCGGGCCGGCCTGATCGCGGGCCTGGCGCTCCGATGGGCCGATGCGGCCTGCGCCCTCGGGGGCGGTGAAGGTCGGCGAGGGCTGCGGCTCGGGCCGGGCCAGGGGTGAGTCTGCGCCCAGGGTGCGGCTGGGCCACGGGTCGGCGGGGGTGGGCTGGTTCTCGTTGCGGTCCTGCGGCGTGCCCGTGCCGGTGCTGATGGAAGTCATGCCAGGCCTTTCAGTTCACGTTGGAAACGCAACAGGCTGGCGCCCTGCCCGCGGCCCCGATGTGGGACGGCGGGCCACGGCCCTGTCAGCGGGGCCTGGGCCCTGAACACGGAACGCCGGGCCTCGCAGGCAGCGGACCGCGAACTCCGTCGAGCGCAGCGAACGGTCAGCGCGGAATGCGCGGTGAAGGCGGTGTGCGGCCTGCGATGTGGCGGAAGGTGATGCGGCCCTTGCTGAGGTCGTAGGGCGAGAGCTCCAGCGACACCTGGTCGCCGGCCAGGATGCGGATGTGGTTCTTGCGCATCTTGCCGGAGGTGTAGGCAATGAGCTTGTGACCGTTGTCCAGGGTCACGCGAAAGCGCGAATCGGGCAGAACCTCGTCCACCAAACCCTGCATTTCGATGAGTTCTTCCTTGGCCATGACTATTTCTTAAAGTTCCTCAGGACGTTGCTTCCACCCTTGTGTGGGGGGCCGGGCACGCATGAGGATGAAAGAAAGTTTCACCAAGGGCGCTCCACCAGAGTGACAACCTCGGCATTGTAAATCTCTGAAAACCCAGGCTGGGCGCGGGCTGGCGGGCTGACCAAGGAGGTGGGCGCAGGCTGACAGCGCCCCCGCCAGCCCACGCCCCAGACTGCGGGGCATGCAGATCCGAGTCCACGCCAACCAGAGCATCCATGGCCCCGGATCGCTCGAGCCCTGGGTGCAGCAGGCGCTGGAGCCGGCGCTCGGGCGCTTTGCCCCGGACATCACGGCGCTGGAGGTGCACCTGAGCGACGTCAACGCCAGCCGCGTCACCGCCGACCACAAGCGCTGCACCATCGAGGCGCGGGTGCGCGGGCGAGAACCGGTGGCCGTGCGCCACCAGGCCGAGCGCCTGGACGAGGCGCTGCAGGGCGCCTGCGACAAGCTCAGGCGTGCGCTCGAACGCGAGCTGGGGCGGCTGCGCGACCCGGAACACCGCCAGCGCGCCTCGATCCGGCACGGCAACGACCCCGGCGGCGGCGCTTGAGCCGACAGCGCCGCCCACCGCCACGCCGCCATGGACCCCGCCGCCCGCTATCCCTCGCTGGCCGGCCGGGTGGTGTTCATCACCGGTGGGGCCAGCGGCATCGGTGCGGGCCTGGTGCGGGCCTTCGCCGCACAGGGCGCGCAGGTGGGTTTCGTGGACGTGGACGCGCCGGCCGGCCGCGCGCTGGCCGACGAGCTCAATCGAGAGCTCGATGAGGGGCTGAGCGAAGGGTTCGGCCACCAAGCCAAAGAAGACGAATTCAAAGACCAGCTCCAAGGCGCACTCGCGGGCGACCCGGCCCCCGCCGCACGTCAAGCCCAGCCAGTGCCCGCCGCGGCCCGGCCACGGCAAGACACTGGGGCCATCGGCGGCGCCCGTGCGCCCGTCACCGCCACCGTCACTGCTACCGTTACCCGGCCAGACCGCGTGCACTTTGAGCCCTGCGACATCACCGACACGGCGGCACTGCAGGCGACCATGGCGCGGCTCGGGCGGGCGCTGGGGCCCATCGGCGTGCTGGTGAACAACGCTGGCAGCGACCAGCGCCACCGGCTGCAGGAGGTCACGCCGGCCTTCTTTGACCATGCGGTGGCGGTGAACCTGCGTCACCAGTTTTTTGCGGCCCAGGCGGTGGCCCCCGGCATGGCCGCGCTGGGCGGCGGCAGCATCATCAACCTGGGCTCGACCAGCTGGCTGATCAAGGCCGCCGGCTACCCGGTCTATGCCAGCTGCAAGGCCGCCGTGCGCGGCCTCACCCGGGCCCTGGCCCGCGAGCTGGGGCCGCAGGGCATCCGCGTCAACTCACTGGTGCCCGGCTGGGTGATGACGTCCCGGCAGCGCGCGCTGTGGGTCACGCCCGAGGCCGAGCAGGAGATCGACACCGCGCAGTGCCTGCCCGGCCGGCTGGAGGTTCAGGACATCGCCCACATGGCGCTGTTCCTCGCGTCGGACGCCGCGCGCATGTGCACCGCGCAGGACTTCGTGGTGGACGGCGGCTGGAGCTGATCACGCATGGAAAACCCGGTGCCCACTTACGAGGCGCAGCAGGTGCCCGCTGCCGACATGCCGCGTTGCGCCCTGGGCGAAGGCGCCACCTGGAGCGAGGCCCGGCAGGCCCTGCTGTGGACCGACATCCAGGGTCGGCGCCTGTGGAGCTACGAGCCCCGCCGGCAGGAGGTGCGCCACTGGACCCTGCCGGGTCGGCTGGGCAGCTTTGCGCTCACCGCCCAGCCGCACCGGCTGCTGGCCGCCTTCGAACAGGAGCTGGCCTGGCTGGACCTGCGCACCGGCCAGTGCAGGCCCATCGCCGCCGTGCAGGCAGGCGAGCCGGTGCGGGCCAACGACGGCCGCTGCGACCGCAGCGGTCACTTCATCTTCGGCACGCTCGACGAGGGACGCGGGACGCAGGCGCGCGGCCGCTGGTGCATATCATCCACCGGTCGAAAACCGGGATCAT
>CAYVGD010000031.1:0-9745 GCA_964450095.1 uncultured Polaromonas sp. | reverse complement strand
TCAGCGCCCAGGGCGAGCTGTCGGCGTTGGACCTGCCGCCGGTGCGCATTCCCAACGGCCTGGCATTCGACCTTGAAGGCCAGCACATCTACTTTTGCGACAGCACCGAACAGCGGCTGCGCCGCGCCGGCTACGAGGCGGCCACGGGCCGGCTGCTGCATCCCCAGGTGTTCGCCCCGGTGCACGCGGGCGAGCCCGACGGTGCCACCGTGGATGCGCACGGCCACTACTGGAGCGCGCACTGGGGCACCGGCCAGGTGCTGGCCTATGCGCCGGACGGCCAAATCGTCGCGCGCGTGCGCCTGCCGGCCAGCCAGCCCAGCTGCGTGGCCTTCGGCGGGCCGCGGCTGAGCACGCTCTACATCACCACGGCCCGCGTGGGCCTGGACGAGTCGCAGCTGGCGCGGGAGCCCGATGCGGGCTCGCTCTACGCGGTGGACCTGCCCTGGCCGGGCCTGCCCGAGCCGCTGTATGGCGCGCAGACCTGAGCGGCCTTACTCGCCGGTGAAAGCCTTCAGGCCCGTGTAGAGCGCCGTGCCGGCCGAGGCCAGCGGCGCGAGCGCGCTCACCAGGTTCTGCACCTGATTGCTGATGTTGGCGATGCGGAACTGACCGTCTTCGTCGCGCTCCAGCAGCACGCGCAGGTCCAGGCGGTTCTTGCGCAGGGCGGCGATGCGGCGCAGCAGCCGGTCGGCCAGGTGGCCGGTGAGAAAGCCCAGGCAGATGGCGGCCGCGTATTCCACGGTCTCCTGCCAGTCGCGCGTGGACGTGGGCCAGAGCGGCACACCGTCAATGCGCGCGGTGATCCACAGCATGGCCACCACCGCGCCCAGGCCCACCAGCAGCGCCACCAGCACATGCCCGGCAGCGCCCACGCCGCCCTGCCGCGACGCCCAGAAGCCCGTGAGCATGGGCAGCACCAGCGTGACCAGCCTCAGGTACAGCGGCGGCGCGTCGTAGAGAAACAGCAGCACCCAGTGGCACAGGGCCAAAGCCAGCAGCGTGGCCAGCCCCACGCCCAGCAGCACGGCCCACGACCGGGGAGGCGCCTGCACGGCCGCAACCGCACTGGGCGGCGGCAGCTGAAGGGGGGGCTGACCGGGCGCGGCCAGTGCAGGCGCTGCCTGCAGCCGCTCCAGGCTGGCCTGCTGGCGGGCCAGAGACTCGCGCAGCCCGTCCACCTCGGCGCTGAGCTGCTGCACGCGCTGTGCCAGGGGCTTGAACAGCACCAGGTCGCGGGTGCAGTGCGTGCACACCGAGGCCTGCGGATGCACCTGGCCCCAGCAGTAGGGGCAGGGGAAGGCCTGCTCCGTGCTCACTTGGCGTTGAGCTGGATCACCGAATGGCCTTCGCGGCCTTCCGAATCCCGCACCGACACGCGGATGGCATGCGCACCGGGCGGGACGCTGGCGTTGGCCAGTTCCACCACGTTGCCCTGCAACGCGGGCTTCAGGCGTGGCGTCAGGTCGACCAGGGGCTGCTTGAGGTATTCGAACTTCACGCTCGCCGGGTCGATCTTGGCGCCGCCCCGCGGCTCGAAGGCCACCTTGAAGTTGAAGGACTTGGCGCTGACCTCCGGCGGCGTGAGCAGGCTGATGCCCGGCCCCCGGGTGATGGCCCGGGTGCTGGCCACCGCTGCGCTGGGCGCGCGGGCCTCTTCCTCGGTGATCAGCCGCGTCTGGGCGGTGGCCGAGCCGACACCGGCACACAGGGCCAGCGCCAGCGCCAAACGCAGGGAAGTGATGCTCCTCATGACGCCCTCTTTTGGAGTGATTTGCAAATTAGTGTAACGACTAGAATCTTTTTGCAAGCTCGCAAGCGCCTTGAGCGCCTGTCCCCCGGCGCCCTGCCGCCCCACTCCAGGAAGACCGCGATGCAGCCCTGCCCCACCGCACGCCCCTTCTCCTTTCCGGTTCGCGGCACCGCCGCCCTGCGGGCCGCGGCCCGATGGGCCCAGGCCCTAGCGGCAGCGCTGATGCTGGCGGCGCTGGCACCTGCGTGGGCGCAGCCGGCAAACGGCTCGCAGCACCGCGACAGCCTGGCGCTGGGTGGCGGCAGCAGCGTGCCACTGCCCGAGGGCAGCTGGCGGGTCACGCACAGCGGCAGCTTCCGGCTCACCCCGCAGTTCACCTGGGACAACGTCGTTCTCAAGAACGAGCAGCCCACGGGCAACGTGCGTTTCCTGGTGGTGTCGCAGTCCCAGGAGAGCGGCCGCTGGGGCAACACCGGCTGCCAGTCCGACAGCCCCAGCCATTTCATGGTGGACGAGCACGGCAGCAAGCCGAACCAACTGGTCAACAAGTGCTCCCGGGTGTTCGCCCACAACAACCTGGGCGAGTGGGCCAGGTTCGAGAACTGGAACGTTCCGCAGAACATCAAGGACTGGTGGGCCAGCATGTCACCGGGCCTGGCCGACCTGCAGGCCACGTCTGCCCGGGGCCTGCTGCAGGTGGAACTGCGGGTGCAGCAGTTCAACGGCCGCATGCTGCAACTGCAGGCCTTTGCGCTGCCGCCCCAGGGCATGACGCCCGTGCGTTTCCGCGAAGACTTCCGCGCCGGCCAGCGCCGGCCCGAGCACGAGCTGCTGTCGCGTTGGAATGCGATCTACATCGAATCGCTGCAGCAAAGCTACTTCAACAAGAAGCCCCAGGCGCTGCTGGCGCTGGCCTACCCGGTGGACGACCCGGCCACAGGCGGCCGCGCCCAGGCCGTGGCGCAGGCGAGCGCACCAGGCACCCCGGCCATGCCCCCCGCAGCGCCGGGCGGTGCCGGCGCGACCGCAAGCGCGGCCGTGGTGGCCGCCAGCACCGCGCCCCAGGCAACGCCCCGGCCTGCGGCGGGCCTGGAGCTTGAGCGCCAGCGCCTGGAAGCCGAGCGCCGCGCCGCAGAGGAAGAGCGCCGCAACCTCGCCCAGCAGCTCGAGGCCATGAGCAAGATGCTGGCCAAGCTGCAGCAGGAGAACCAGGCCCAAGCCGCCGCGCAGGCCCGTGAAAGCAGCCGGCCGGCGGCCGAGGAAGCCAGGCCCCGGCCCATGCCCATCCTGGCGCACCGCAAGGCCCTGGTGATCGGCAACGACCTCTACACCGAAGTGCCCCGGCTGAACAACGCCGGCGCCGATGCGGACGCCATGGCGCGCTCGCTCGAAGCTGTGGGCTACAAGGTCTCCAAGCACCTGAACCTGGACGAGAAGGGCTTCAAGCGGGCGATCCGCGACTTCAAGCAACTGGTCAACGGCGGCGACGAAGTGCTGGTGTTTTTCGCGGGCCACGGTGTTCAACTCGGCAACGCCAATTACCTGCTGCCGGTGGACATCAAGGGCGACAACGAAGAACAGGTCAAGGACGAGGCCATCATGCTGCAGCGCATCCTGGACGACCTGGAAGACAAGAAGACCAAGTTCGCGCTGGCCGTGATCGACGCCTGCCGCGACAACCCCTTCAAGGGCAAAGGCCGCGCCCTGGGCGGCCGGGGCCTGGCGCCCACCACTGCCGCCACCGGGCAGATGATCATGTTCTCCGCCGGCTCGGGACAGCAGGCGTTGGACCGCCTGAGCGAGAAGGACCCCGAGAAGAACGGCCTTTTCACGCGCATCTTCGTCAAGGAGATGCAAAAGCCCGGCATCTCCGTGGACCGCGTGCTGCGCAACGTGCGCAACGAGGTGGTGCGACTGGCCAAGTCGGTGGGCCACGACCAGACGCCCGCCCTCTACGACCAGTCCATCGGCGAGTTCTTTTTCCGCCAGTAAGGCGCGCGCGGGGCGGCGGCAGGTCCTGCGGTGGGGGCATCATGTCGCGGACCTCTCCAAGCGTTGTGGCAAAGCGCTGACCCGCTGCTCGAGGTTGCCGAGGCCACGGCTTTGGACCGGCGTCTGCACGCCCTGCACGAAGAATTCGACGCCCGGCAGTCCCCGCCCAATGGCGGCGGCGACAACCTGGCCGCCACCTTCAGCCCCGAACTCAGCGACCTGACCATCTACGTGATCGACGTGGCCGCGGGCGAGAAGATCCCGCGCAAGGGCGGTCCCGGCATCACCAAGAGCGACCTCTTCGTCATCAACAAGACGGACCTGGCCCCGCATGTGGGAGCGGACCTGTCCGTGATGGAGGCCGACACCGTGCGCATGCGCAGCACACCCAAAGGCCTCAAGCCCTTCGTGATGACCAACCTCGAGACCCAGTCCGGCGTGGCCAAGGTGATCGCCTTCATTGAAGAGCGCGGCATGCTCAACGCCGCCTGAGCCACCGTCCGACAGAGGGCGGCGCAGCGCCCGAGGCGTTCACCCCCGGCGCATCTTTTTTCATTCCCTCACGACTTTTTCGGCTGCATCGGGGCAGCGGGGCCACCATGATCAACCCATGGCCTTCCAAGCACCCTCACCCCTGCCCGAGCCGGATCCGCCCGGCCTGGACCCGGTGGAATCCACCCTCCTGATTCCCCTGGCCGCGCGCTCGGAGGGCGACCGCCTTTTCCCCGGCCTGGCCGTGCACGACGCATTCGCCGCCGCAGCGCTCGCGGGCTTGCAGACCGACGTGGGCTGCTACCTGCGGGACAGGATCAGCATCTACGGCGTGCTGGTGCGCACGCGCATCATCCGCTCGATCGCGCAGCAGTTCTTCCAGCGGCATCCCGAGGGCTGGGGCGTGAACCTGGGCTGCGGCCTGTCCTGCTATTTCCAGTGGCTCGAGCGCGGCCACAACCGCTGGCTGGATGCCGACCTGCCGCATGTGATGCAGCTTCGTCAGCGGCTGTTACCCCTGCAGGGCCTGCGCCACCACGAGGCCCAGGTGGACCTGCGGCGCCCCCACTGGTGGCACGACCTGGGACTGCCCACGGGCCCCGACAGCCCGCCTGTGCTGCTCATCCTGGAAGGCGTGCTGATGTACCAGGAGCGGGACCAGGTGATGCGGCTGCTGCGGGAATTCGCCGAGAACGCACCGGCCGGCTCGGAACTGGTGTGCGACAGCCTGAGCTGGATGGCCGTGGGCTGCTCGGCGCTGCATCCTTCGGTGTGCCACACGCGCGCCGAATTCCGCTGGGGGCCGCGCAGCATGGCCGACTTCACGGCCGCCCACCCGAGGCTGCGCGTGCTGTCCGAGCACGCGGTGTTCGACGGCTACAGCCCCGCCTCGGCCTGGATGTGCGCAAGCTTTCGCGCCCTGTGGGGCGTGCCGGTCTACGGCGTGATGCGTCTGGGACTGGCGGGCCGCCCCACCTGAGGGTCGGGCGCTAAACTACGCGTCTTCGGAAGCTTGGGTGAGTGGTTTAAACCAGCAGTCTTGAAAACTGCCGACGCGCAAGCGTCCGTGAGTTCGAATCTCACAGCTTCCGCCAGACTTGAGCAAACACGGGCCCTCGCGGCCCGTTTTTGTTTTTGTCTCATCGTTGCCTCAGTCTCGTCTGCCTTCCCGCAAACGGCAGGGCTCGCGCCTCCGGCGTCCTGGGCGCTGCATGCGACCGCATTCACAGGAAGGACTCGCGCCTTCCCATCCATCTGCGCGCCCTGCGGCACCGCCTGCGCTGAAGCGCAGGCGACAGGCGCCCCTCCCGCCCGCATGAGCCGCCCGCACAATGGAGCCATGCCTCCATCGCCCACCGAGCTGCCCAGGCACGCTGAAGCTGCCGGCACACCCCTTGCGCCCGGCGCGCTGGCCTGTGCGCTGGGCCTGGCGCTGGCGGCAGCGGTCTCGCTGGGACTGGCGCGGTTTTCCTATGCGCTGCTGCTGCCGCCCATGGCCGCCGACCTGCACTGGAACTGGTTCACCGGCGGCGTGATGAACACGGCCAATGCGGCCGGCTACCTGCTGGGCGCCTTGATGGCGCCACGTCTCCTGGTGCGCTTCGATGCCCGCGGCCTGCTGCTGGCCGGCGGGATGGCCGCATCGCTGCTGCTGGCGCTGCACGGGGCGGTGCGCGGCGACGTCTGGCTGGCCCTGCTGCGGCTGCTCACCGGGGTGGCCAGCGCGGCCAGCTTCGTTTCGGGCGGGCTGCTGGCCGCGCGTCTGGCGGCGGGTTCGGGCCGCGTCGGGCTGACGCTGGGCCTTTACTACGGCGGCACGGGGCTGGGCATCGTGGCCTCGGCCCTGCTGGTGCCCCTGGCGGTGCGCGACCCCGCCGACTGGCCCGGGGCCTGGCTGGGGCTGGCAGCCGCGGCGGCGCTGGCCACCTGGCTGACGGGCCGCAGCACCCTGGCGCTCAAGCCGCTCGAGGTTCCTGCAAACGCGCCGGCCGTGGCGGGCGCCGTGCCACCCTCCGCTCCTGCAGCAGCGCCACTGCGCTGGGCCCCGCTGGGCCCGGCGCTGGCGGGCTACCTGATGTTCGGGCTGGGCTACATCGGCTACATGAGCTTCATCATCGCGCTGTTGCGAGAGCAGGGCCTGCCCGAGTTGTGGCGCACGGGGTTCTATGCGCTGCTGGGGACGGGTGTCGTGGCCTCGTCGTGGCTGTGGGCAGGGCTGCTGCAGCGTGCCCGCGCCGGCGGGGCACTGGCGCTGCTCAACGCGCTGCTGGCCCTGGCCACGGTGCTGCCGGTGTGGAGCGCGCATCCGCTGCCGGTGTTCGCATCGGGCACCCTGTTCGGTGCGGTGTTCATCTCGGTGGTGGCCTCCACCACCGCCCTGGTGCGGCGCAACCTGCCGGCCCAGCAGTGGCCGGCAGGCATTGCGGCCTTCACCATCGTGTTTGCCATCGGCCAGATCGCCGGGCCCTCGCTGGTGGGATGGCTGGCCGACGGCGCCGGCGGGCTGGAGCGGGGCCTGGCGTGTTCGGCCATCGCACTGGCCCTGGGGGCGCTCCTGGCGCTGGGACAGCGGCCCCTGGCGGCGCCGGCGGGCGCACCGGCGGCACGCTCGCGCTGACGCTGCCCGGCCGCCGCTGGCGAAGGCTTCCGACACGCGCGCCGGGGCCGAGGCTGTTCAATGACGGTAGTCACCCTCAGGAACTCGCAGGAACCCGCCATGCCCGCATTTGCCCAGGTCACCGGCCCCGTCAGCTTCACGCCCGGCGACGGCGTGCCGATCCCGATTCCACCGGTGCGCGTCGAGGTGCAGCTGAGCGACGACAGCGCCACGCTCAGCTGGGAAGCCGACCCCGGCGTGGCCGCCGTGACGGCCATTCCCCGCACGCAATTCGAGGAATACGTGCAGGAAGGAAAGATCCGCTGGCTGTGAGCCCGCGAAAAATACACCCGACGGCTCCAGGCTGCGGACGCTCCGCTGGAGGCGGGCGCTGGACTACACACGGCTTGGGCGTCTTCCGACGGAACGCTTCAGCCCACCGTGCAGATTGGGCATGGGCCCGCCGGGCGCCGCCCGGGCGCGGGTCCGATCACCTCAGGAGACCGCCATGGACAAGGACCGCGTGCAAGGCAGCTGGAACCAGATCAAGGGCAAGATCAAGGAGCAGTGGGGCAAGCTCACCGATGACGACCTCGACGTGATCGGCGGCAAACGCGAACAGCTCCAGGGCCGAATCCAGGAGCGCCACGGCGTGGCGCGCGACCAGGCCGACAAGGAGATCAAGGACTTCGAAAAGCGCTACCCCGGCTCGCTGGATTGAGCCGGGCCGGCCAGGCGCTCAGCGCTGGCGCCAGAACTCGCGCTGCAGGGCGATGGTCTCGGCAGTCACTTCTTCGATGGGACCGATCAGCTGCACGGGCTTTTGTCCCTGAGCGAACACCTGCGCTGAAGGCAGGTTGAGCGTCGGGTTCTCGGTGTGGTTGCCGGTTTCCCCCAGCAGCTGCAACTCGGTGATGCCGAACACCACGCGGCCGATGTGGGCCCAGTAGGCCGTGCCTGCACACATGCAGCACGGCTCCACGGCGGTGTAGAGCGTGCAACCCCAAAGGTACTCGGGCGTGAAGTTTGTGGCGGCAATGCGCGCCAGGGTGGACTCGGCGTGGTTGACCGTGTCGATGTTGCCCTGCTCCAGCAGCACGGTTTCCTGGTCGGGGCCGACCAGCACCGCACCGAAGGGGTGCTTTCCCAGCGCCACGGCCCGCCGTGCCACCTCGTTGGAGCGGCGCAGGTGGCGGATGATCTGTTCGCGCGTGGGCTCCAGGCCCTGGGCAGGAAAGTCTGGCATGCAGTTCACCTCGTGGCCAGCATAGCCCATCGGTGGCCGCGGGCAGATGGGACAATGCCTGATCATGCGCATCCTCGTCGTTCGCCTCTCCGCCCTGGGAGACATCGTTCACGCCCTCCCCGGCATCACCGACCTGCGGCGGGCGTTCCCCGAGGCCACCATCGACGTGGCCACCGACGAACGCTTCGTGGACATACCGCTGCTGCACGCGGGCGTGGACAAGGTGATCTCGATCGCGCTCAAGCGCTGGAAGAAGCGGCTCGGCCACGGCCAGACCTGGCGCGAGATCAGACAGGCCCTGCGTGCGCTGCGCCAGGACGAATACGACCTGGTGATCGATGTGCACGGGCTCAACAAAAGCGCGCTCATCGGCTGGCTGGCGCGGGGCCGCAGCAAGGTCGGGCCGCATCCGCGCTACTGCGGCGAATGGCTGGCGCCGCGCCTGTATGACCGCCGGCTGGACCCGCCCGAAGCCTGGGAACCGGTGCCACGCATGCGCCAGTTCGTGGCCCTGGCACTGGGACAGCCCCTGGCCGGCCCGGCAGACTTCGGCCTGCGCGCGACCTGGTGCGGCCAGGCCTCCAGCCAGGTGGCATTGATCCACAGCACGTCTGCGCAAGACAAGCTCTGGCCCGAGGCCGACTGGGTGGCCCTGGGCCGGGCCCTGGCAGCACGGGGCCTGGAGCTGGTCATCCCCTGGGGCAGTGAGCCTGAACATGAACGCGCTCAGCGCATCGCGCAGGGCATCGCCCAAGGCGCGCCTGCGGTGCGCTGCACGGTCGGGCCGCGCCAATCGATCGCCCACTGGGCAACGCAACTGGCGGGTTGCCGCCTGGTGGTGGGCGTCGACACGGGCCTGACGCACCTGGCTGCTGCCGCGGGCGTGCCCTGTGTGGCGATCTTCGTGGCCACCGACGACAGCCTGTTCGTGCCCCAGCATGCCGACCGTGCCGCAAGCCTGGGCGGCGGCGGCCACGCACCGGCGCTGGACGCAGTGCTGGAGAACAGCCTGCGCCTCGTGGATGGGCAGGGTGCGCTGCACACTGGCAGGACCGACGCGGAGACGCCGGAAAGGCCACTCCAAGCCGGCCAGCAGGCCTGATCGGGCCGACCACCCGCCCGACGGGCAGGCCAACAGCCCGGCAGGCACCCATGCCTGCACCCATGCCTGCACCCATGCCCGCGCCTGGGCTGCGCCCCGGCGGGCCTTCAGACCAGGGGCTGCGACCCCGCTGCCGCCCGGCGGCCTTGAGCGCAGTCGGCCAGCAGCGCGCAGAGCGCGCCGTGGTCCACCGGCTTGACCAGGTGCTGGTCGAAGCCCGCGGCCAGGGAGCGCTCGCGGTCGGCGGCCTGACCGTAGCCGGTGAGCGCGATCATGAGCGCGCCGGCATGGGCCGGCATGGCGCGCAGCTGGCGGGCCAGCTGGGTGCCGTCCATGTCGGGCAGGCCGATGTCGAGCACAAACACATCCACCGCGTGCGCCTGGGCATGCGCCAGGGCCGAGGCGCCGTCGAAGGCAAAGCTCAGGGCATGGCCGTCGAGCTCCAGCAGCTGGGCGAGCGTGCGGGCGGCGTCCTGGTTGTCGTCCACCACGTGGATGCGCAGTGGCTGGGGGCCGGCCGGGGCCTCGACCGGCACCAGGGCCGGCAGCACCAGCTGGGGCTCG